>CAZXBZ010000040.1:0-5260 GCA_964639135.1 uncultured Solibacteraceae bacterium
GCGAGGTTCCCGAACTGCACGCGGGGGATATCGGAGCAGTTTCGAAGCTTAAGGATACGCTTACGGGACATACCTTGAGCGAAAAGAATGCCGGCGTGGTCTACCCGGTCGTGAAACTGCCCGAACCTCAAATCGCCTTCGCGATCGCCGCCAATTCCCGTCAGGATGAAGACCGGATGGGAGCCGCGATTGCCCGCATTCTCGAAGAAGACCCCTGTCTGCGGTTTTATCGCGACCCCCAGACGCAACAGTTTCTTCTCGCGGGCTCCGGGCAGCAGCACGTGGAAATCGTGGTGAGCAAGCTCTCCCGCCGTTATGGGGTTAACGTCACGCTAAAGGAACCGCAGGTGCCCTACCGCGAGACGATCCGCGGATTCGCCGATGTCCAGGGGCGGCACAAGAAACAGACCGGCGGGCACGGACAATTTGGGGATTGCAAGATCAAGATGGAGCCGCTCGAGCGAGGGCAGCAGTTCGAGTTCGTGAACGCCATCTTCGGCGGCGCGATTCCGAAAACCTATATCCCCGCCGTCGAAAAGGGGATTCTTGAAGCAGCCGCCCAGGGCTACCTCGCCGGCTTCCCCGTGGTGGATTTCAAGGTGACGCTCTATGACGGCAGCTACCATGACGTGGATTCCTCCGAGATGGCCTTTAAGCTGGCGGGGCGCAAGGCGTTCAAAGCCGCCATGGCGACGGCGAAGCCCGCGCTGCTCGAGCCGATCATGAATGTTCAAATCACCGCTCCCCAGGAATATGCCGGGGACATCATGGGCGACCTCAATAGCCGCCGGGGCAGAGTCGCGGGCATGGAAATCAAAGGCGCCGCCCAGGTGATCAACGCGGCTGTCCCGATGTCCGAGATGCTGACCTACCAGAACGCGCTGACCTCCATCACGCAGGGCAGAGCGAACTTCACCATGGAGTTCGATCACTACGACTTCATGCCTCAGGTTGAAGCCGAGAAGGTGATCACCAAGGCAAAGGCCGCGCGCACGGGCGTCGAGGAAGAGGAAGAATAGCGCCGGAGCCGATGAACCGATCAACGAAACCCGGCCGGCGCCGAAGCGCCGCGCCGGGTTTTATCATGCCCGCCACGAATCAGATTTATAAGTCCGATAGACTTTTTTTATCGTAAACTGAGTATAGTAATAGCGCATTCATTCCGAGGAGGGCCACGATGCTATCTTTTGATACTCTTCTGCTTCCGGTTAATTTCGCGGAGCGCTGCGGGGTGAGCGCCCGTTATGCGCGCTACCTGGCAGACCCGGCCAAGACGAAAATTGTCCTCCTGCACGTGCTGGAGGATGTGCCCTACGAATTCGCCAGCATGGAGTTCAGCGGCGTTGCGCTCCACGACCTGGTGGTGGAGCGGAGAAAGCAGGCGGAAGGCCAGTTGCGCGAATTCGCCGCGAAGCACTTGAGCGGCATGAATCTGGAAATTGTGCTGCTCGAAGGGGATCCGGCGACTCGTATCGTCGGGAAAGCGCACGAGATTAACGCGAGTATGATTCTCATGCCCACCCATGGCTATGGCCGCTTCCGGCGTTTCATTCTGGGTTCCACCACGGCCAAGGTGCTGCACGACGCCGATGTGCCTGTATGGACGGGGGTTCATATCCCCGAAGTGCCCGATCAGCATGAGATCCGGCACATTCTCTGCGCCATCGACTTGGGCTCGGCCAGTGAACGTGTCGCGGCGTGGGCCACGGACGCGGCGGAGAAAATGAACGCGAAGCTGACGGTGATCCACGTGGTACCCCATCTCGAACGGGTTCCGGGCGAATACTTCGAACGCGATTGGGAAGTACAGGTAAAGCAACTGGTGACGGTGGATCTGGAAAAGCTCTTTGCCGGAAAACCCGGGGAGCCCACGCTTCTGGTGGAAGGCGGCGACCCCGTCGATACGATCTGCGGCGCGGCGCGGAGCGGGCCGGCGGATTTGATGGTGATCGGGCGCGGGACGGCTTCCGGGATCTTTGGCCGGATGCGGGCTCATGCTTATGAAATCATCCGTGAGAGCCCGTGCCCGGTGGTGAGCGTCTAACGAAGCGCGCCGGGCGCTCGAAGCGCCTTCCGCCGGTAAGCGCCACTCCTGCCGGCGCCAAAATCCTGCGTATTCCGATGTTTCCCCCACGGAGATTCCTTGCTGGAATCTCCGTGGGGCATTTCAAAGCCTCGATCGGGGAAGGGGCGGCCCCGAAGCGGCCTCTTCCGGGCCCCACGGCGAGCCTTGACGGCAGCGTCGCGGCTGTCTCTATCGCAGCCCGGCAAGCTCCTGTAATCTCCTCCAGTTATCGAGCCGGTTCCTGTTGGCCGCGTGGAGCGCCGGCCCCGCCGCGCCGTCCATTCCGAAATAAGGAGTGAATCGTTCTTCGGTGGCGGCGAACGCGATGAAGTCGAGAGGTTTGTCGTCACGCCCTGGAACGTACCAATCCTCGCGCGGAGCGGGGTTGCCCGAGAGGCTCAGCCGCTCCCGGAGAGATTCTCCATTTCGCGGATCGAGCATCAGCAGCGGGAAAGTCCGGCTTTCGACGGCCATCTTTGCCTGCGCCATTGCCTTTTCTTCCGAAACTCCGTCTTCCGCCATGCAGGTGGCGTAGCAGACCACCACAGCCGACCCTGGGAACTCATTCGCCGCGCGAATGGCACGGTGAAAGTGGTTCACGTGCGAGGCCGTGGTCTGGGCCACCAGGACATTCGGGAATGCCATCGAGAGTTGCGCGAGGTCCACGGTGGGCTGGAGACGGAGATCTTCACGCGCGCCGGCCGGCGCTTCACCTCGGGAGTGGAAGGCGGCCCCATGGATACGGCGGCTCTCGCATTCAAAGACCTGCGAATCGAGCACCAGCACGTTGATGTCCTCACCGGAGCCGAGCAGCGCGGTGAGCGCGGAGAGGCCCGTTCCGCCGAAGTTCTCCATGCTCCCGAGCACCCACAGTTTACGGTCTTCATTTCCTTCCCGGTTCCAGCCGCGCCGGATGCCCAGCGCGTCGGCGGGCGCGGTGCCGGAGAGTGTATTGGTCCAAGGCACTTTGTACGGATTGTAAGGAAACACTGCTCCGTAAACGCTGTCGCAGCCGGATGCCGCCACCACGCCGATGCGATCGGCTCCGTATTGAAAACCGGTGGAGGCGAGCAAGAGCCGGACGGCGGTCGATTGTCCGCAGCCCGCGCAGCTTGAAGCGCCACCCACGGCAAGCTGGGAGCGCGTGCTCAGCAGGATGTCCCCGAGGGAACGCTCGGAGAGAAAGCGTTCCGGTGTGTCGGGGAGCGTCTTGTAGAGGGACATTCCCTGGTCATAAAGATCGAGGTCGATTTCCGTCTTGGGTGTCATCGTGATGGCGTCATGGATGCCGCAGGCGTCCACGCACTCCCCGCAGCCTTTGCAGCGGTCGGGGTCCACGAATAGAGCGAGCATACCTCCTTCGTTGCCTCGTTCGACGAAAGCTTCCCAGTAACGGCGTGTCTTCCCGAAAGAATCCGAAAGACGGCCGCGAAGCTCCGCGTCTTCGATGGCCGCAAGCGCGCGAGTCACTTCGCCGGGCTCCACCACCCGGCCCGCGATAGCGACATCCGGGCACACCATCACGCACTCCATGCAGCCGACGCAGCGCTCCATATCGATCACTGGAATATCGGCGGCGTCATGGCGCAGGGAGCGTACCAGCGCGGCGGCGGGCAGCGCGCCGGCAAGTGCCGCGGCGACGTCCGAACCGGAGCGGTTGGGGCACGCCCCGGTGCCTATGATCTGTTCACAGAAACTGTCGTCCAGATCGATCGCGGCTCCGGCCGGACCGACTTTTGCCTGCGCGTGCCCCATCACGGAACCGCCGAGCACCGGGAGGCTGGCCGTGGCCTTTACCTCCACCTTCTCCGATGGAACCGTGAAGCGAAGCATCGCGAAATATGCCTTCTTCACGACTTCATAACTCGTGTCGATCATGGCGTCGGTTGCCTTTGGGTAAAGCGCCGCCAGACATTCGAGCATGCGGTGATAGACTTGCTGCTCGCCGAGCCTGCTCTCCTTGAGGAAGGAACTGATGCGCAGCCACGCGCCCAGCGCCACCAGGTCTTCCCAGCTCCCGATGCCGTCCGTGGCATGGGCCGCATTGGGGACCTGAGCGCGGTCGAGGCCCGCGATACGGATTCCGCGATCCTGAAGCCCCCGCTTCACGGTGGCGGGCAGCAAGCGCCAGAGTTCCTCGAACGAGGAAGCAAAGGGGCAGTAGAGCACTCCTCCGTCGGCCACAAGCGACGACGGGTCGCCCGTGTGGAGGAGTCCGGCGGATTCCACCACCACCAGCTTGGCTTTCTGGCCCCGCGCGCTTGGCCGTTGTCCGCCCGAGGCGGCCGCCAGCCAAAGGGTGACTGGTTTGCCGATCTTTTCCGTGCCGGCGTCACCCTCCGCGTCCACGCGCACGCCGAAGAGCGCGCGTGAGACAGCGGCGATCAGCCGGTTTGCATTCGCGGCGCCACTCCCGCCCGCTCTTACCAGCGCGAGGCCGGTGGCGGATGCCAGTGGCGCGACGGGCGTCGCCGCGGCGGGGGGTGGAGCGCCAGCGAAGGAGGGCGGAAGACCGCCCGGCCGTACGACGGAGGCCAGGGGCGCGGTGGCGGCGACAGCGTGTTCGATCGCATCGATGAATTCATACGAGTTCACGCGCGTTGCTCCAAGTCCCACCGTCCTTGAAAACAGACTCCGAGCGCCGTTGAGCGATGAATCGAATGGACTCACCCCAAGCGCCGCGGAGACGGCGAGAGTGAGCGGATTCGCCGAGGCGAGCGGGTTATCCGTCCGCTCGAGCACGCTCACGGTCCGGGCACCGGCCAGTATTTCGCGAAGCGCTTCCGCGGGGAAGGGGCGGAAGGCGCGGACGGTGACCGCCCCCGCGCGCACGCCCCGTGCCCTGAGCGTGTCCGTGGCGCGGCGGGCTTCTTCCATCATGGAGCCGCAGCCCACAAGAACATGCTCGGCGTCCTCGGCGAGGTAGCCCTCGGCGCCCGCGAGCATACGGCCGGTGAGCCGTGCGTATTCATCAATGGAGGCCTGGAGAGAGGCGGCGGCTCTCCCGAGAAAGTCTCGCTGGGCAAGCCGGCTGGCGGCGTAATCGTCTTCCTCCTGAACCGGGCTCAACATCGCCGGACGGCGGGGGTTGAAGTAATTGGCGACCTTTCCTTCCGCATCGCCCACAAAGAGACGCATCAGGTCTGGTTCAGGCAGCAGAATGTCCTGGATCTGATGTGTGGTGGCGTACGCATC
>CAZXBZ010000040.1:5270-14320 GCA_964639135.1 uncultured Solibacteraceae bacterium
CATCCTGCACCACGAAAAACGGTGTTTGGGCATACTCGGCCGCCCGGCGGCAGATGAGCGCGAGGTCCGCGACGTCCTGGGCGTCGCGCGCAAAAACGATGCCCCAGCCACAATCCGCCACGGAGAGAATATCGTCATGGCCCGTTCGCGTGGCGAGCGCCTGCGATTGAAGCGCGCGCGCGCCGACGTGAAATACCATCGGCAGGCGCTTGCCGGCGATTGTTCGAAGCACCTCCGTCATCGCGGGCAGAGCCTGCCCGGAAACAAAGCTCACGGCGCGCCCGCCCGTCAGGGCATAGCCCTGGCAAATCGACGCGGCGTCCTGCGGGGATTCCGCGCGCAGTGTTTCGAGCGTCTGCTGCCACAAGTTTCTTGCGCCTTGCGCCACCAGGTCTTCAAACGCCTCGGCGATGGCCCGCGCTGGGCGGAGGGCATAGCTGGAGGCCGCCTGAGCCACCTGGCTTTCCACCCAGACGGCCGCGCCGGCGCCGTCGGCGACGGCGGCAATTCCAGGGAACCGGCGGAACGGGATCTGGACGCTCGAAACTTCCTTCGGAGAGCGGGCGGTGCGGATCATGGTCGGCTCCTTTTCATACCTTTCGGTGCATGATGGACGTTTCTCTTAGCGTACCGGAATCTGTTTCGAAATAAAAGACCGTTATCTCTGAAAAAGCGGCAAATCCATCCGCCGTTCTCCCGGGCGGCGGGAAGACCGGCTTCGCGGGAGAGGCCGCCGGGTTATGGCTGGTCCGGGAGCTGACGCAGATCGTCCGGTTGTGCGCCGAGTTTGGTGAGGCGCGGCGTGAGATCCGGGAATGGCGTCTCGTAGGGCAGGAGGATGTAGCCGTTCTGGTCCGCGAACACTCGCCAGGGCTTCCGGCCTGGGTAGTAACGGAGCAAGCCGGCATTTTGCTCCTCGCCGAGATCCCAAGCCCAGACGATCGGCGATGCGTCGATACCAGCCCGGTTATAGACCCACTGTACGGGGTTGAGGCGATCCTTCGGCGTACTGACGAAGACAAGGTGGCGGTTCTTCTCCCGGTGCGGATCCGGCGCGGCGGAGAGGATCTCGTGTTCCGCCTTGGCGCGGTTGAGCGGTCCGCCTTCCCGGCAGCACCAGCTAAGGATGTTGTACGAAGGCTGGTAGTTCCAACCCGCCGCGCGGCTCGCCGCGGCGAGACCGAGAAGCCCGAAGTGGGCCGGAATTACCAGCACAAGGAACCAGCCGGCGAAAGTTGCGCTCCTCCCTTTTCCGGAAAGGCGGAGCTTGTACAACTCCCTTAGCCCGATAACCCAAATACCGATGACCGCCGCGAATGCCGGCGCCAGATAATGCGGATACCAGCTTTGCTCGATGAAAACCGCCAGAAAGACCGGCGCGGTGCATACAAAAAGCAAAGGCCATCCTTTCCACCGGCGATGGCGGAAGATCACCCACGGGAACACCGACAGCATCGGGCCGAGGAAGAAGCGCCACATGATGCTGGCCTTATACGGCGTGCGCATCAGGAAGCCGTGGATACTGGTGATCGAGGTGTGCTCCAGTCTCTCCCACTTGTGATACAGCCGCATCTGGGGGTGCCGGAATTCCCGGTGGTCCGGCTTCATCCACGGCAGCGTCATCGGCCATCCATAAAGCTTTTGGCTTATCTGGTAGGGCATCGTGGTGGCGGATCCGGCGACGGCGGCATTGTATTTCGCCAGCCCGAGCGCGCAAGCCGCCAGGAGGATCGTGGCCGGCAGCACGAACCGTGTCACGAATTGTGCCAATTCCCCCTTTCTCCGCCATAACGCCCAAAGCAGCAGCCCGCAGCAGCCGAGGCCGAGCGCCGCCCCTTCCCATGGCCTGGTGCTCAGCAGGATGCTTGCGCCAGCGCCGAATGCCAGCCCTTCCACCCAGGTGAAGCGGCGTCCCATGACCGTGCCCGCCACGGAGCCGGCCATCAGGACGCCGCCAAGCGCGGGTACGGCTCCTCCCCAGTAGCTATCCACCCAAGAGCCGCCGACGCCGAATCGAACCGTGGCGAGCGCGCAGGCGAACCATGCCCAAAGAGGAGGGAACCAGCCCCTTAGGGCCCAGAGCAGGGCGGGGAACAGCAGGATCGAGCCCAGCCATACCCCGAATCCTTCGTGCCCGAACACCTTCCGCCCTAGCGCCAGAAGCACGGCTGTTCCCGGGAGGTATTGAGACTGGTAGGCGGGCTCCGGGATTACGTGAACAGTTTCGAAGAACACCCATTGCGGGTGTACGGGATTGCTCAGTCTCCCGGATTCGAGGGTGTCCGCCAGAAGCAGGTAGCTGAATTCGTCGGGTATGAACGGAACGGGCAGTCCGGTGGCGGCCAGGAATGCGGCGCGCGGCAGAATGGCAAGCGCGAGGATGGTGCCGTATGCCAAGACCGGCCGGCGGGCGATACGCCGGACCGTGCCCATCCAACGCGCCGGCAAGCGGCTCCGGCGCGCTTTCGAACTGCCCGCGAAAATCGCGAGGGCGATCAATAGAGCAACTTCAAGGAGCCCGAAGTCGAGGATCAGTGCGACGATGACGGCGGCAACCAGGGAAACGATGTAGGTCATCGCTCAAGATCCTTCGCGACTGCGTTGAAGACAAGCCATGCTCGGAGCCGCGTGTTCCACGGACTATCAGACCGTAACACAGGATACCGGTTTCCGTTCCCGAGATGTCGCGGAGATGGAGAGACGGAATTTTGAGCGGAGCGGCGCGGGCGGAGCCGTCGTGTTCTCCGATGCCGGGCATGGCGGAAATGCCTTGCCGCGAATAGCCGGATTTGAAGACGCGGCTTACTTGTGCCGCGCGGAGAGTTCAAGAGTCTCGGCCTGGCGTTCCACGCCGCCGGCCGATGGCGTCCGCGGCATGGGGGAAGCAATCGAGAGCAGGGGGCGGGACACGCCGCGGAGAACGGCGCCGAATTCCAGATGGGCGCGGCGGCTGCCGCCCCTCGCCCTGCGCGGCGCCACCACAAGATCGATTTTGTGCCGCTCGATCGTGGCGTGAAGTTCACGGCTTGATGCACGGGCGGCCACCACGTTCCGGCAAGGGATTCTCAGCGATTCGTGGAGCCGCTGGAGACGGGCCGCAACCTCGCTGGCGGATTGGTTCGGAGCGAGGCCGTCGATAAGATCCAACGGAAACCGGCTTCCGGTTTCGTTTGCCGCGGCGTACAGGGTGAGCTCGCCGTTCGAGTGTTCCGTCAGCCACTGCGCGTACTCGACGATGCCCGGGTTGCTGTCCTCCGCGCCCAGTATGCAGAGAATCCGCGGATGAGGCACTAAGCGGAGGGTTCCGTCGGGGCGGGGTTTCGCCGTCAGGATCGGCCGGTTTGTTGCCGCGGCGATTCGTTCGGCCATGGGTTCGATGCGCAGTCTCTTCCAGATGGAGCGGCTCTCGTCTCCAACCACGATGAGGTCCGCATCGATGAAATCCGCGTAACGCACCACGGCGTCCGGCGTCGCGCCGTGCGTGACGGCCCGGTGCACGACGCAAGCGGGCTTTGCCCGCGCCATCGCGCATTCAGGCCAGCTCAGCCCGGAATTGTGTCCGCGCGGCCGGTTCGAGTTTACGACATGAAGCAACGTGAGTTCGGCGCCAAAAGACGCGGCGGTCTCGATCGCGTACCGCGCGAGATCCCGGGCGTCTTCCCGAAGATCGACAAGCGCCAGCACTCGCTCAAATGCGGACATTCATTCCCTTCTTGCTCCCCGTACCCCGTATGCCGAAACGGCGCGGGCATCGAAGCTACCGGGCTCAGGCAACGCGGGACCGTCCCTCTTCGTCACGCAGGTCGCGTTGCTGCTGGCACGTCACGCAATAGGATGCCCAGGGGACGGCGCGGAGCCGCGCCGGGGCGATCGCCGCGTCGCATTCGAGGCAGCGGCCGAATTCGCCGGCATCCAGCCGAGCCAGGGCGGCGTCGACCAGGCGGATCTTCGAAGCTTGAAGATCGTTGCGATGCAAGGTGACGAACTGCTCCTGAAAAGCGGCTGCCTGATCCGCGGAATCCCCCCCTCCGATCGGGGCGAGAGGTCCGGATTGGCGGCGCTCCCAAAGCATTTGTGCCCGCTCGTCGAGCAGGGCCTTCCGAAATCCATCAGATGAATCACGTACCCTTGATCTCGGCATCATTGAGCCTCCGATATGTGATTGCGCGACGGGGCGAACCGCTCGCCGGCCGCGCGGTACGGGGCAAATCGCATCGCTGGATTAGCGTGCGAAGCCTTCTCAAAACTTCAACTTTCAATTGGAACCGTGTGCGCTTCCGGCTGGTAGAGCACTTCGACAACCTCGAGACGACGCGTTCCGCGCGGGACCTGCCATTCGATGATGTCGCCCACCCGGTAGCCGAGCATCGCCGTGCCGATCGGGGCAAGAATCGAAACATCCTTATCGCGCCGCTCCTGGGTCGGATAGATCAGGCGGTATTCCTTCATTTCGCCGCTATCCAGATCCTTGAGTTTGGCCCGGGAGTTCATCGTGATCACGTCCGCCGGCAAGGCATCCGCTTCTACAACGTCGGCCCGGTCGAGTTCCTGCGCGAGTCTGTTGACGCTGATGGCGTCGGAGCCGCTGAAGGCCCTCCCGCCATCCACCAGCGGCCTCAGTCTGTCGTAGTCGGCCTGGGTGACGACGATATGGTCTCTCACAGTTTTCATGACGATATCTCCTTGCCGCAAACACAGCCTGAGCGAACGAGATGCGGCTCTGTAGCGGCACCCGTTCCGCTGGTTTCGGAATCTATCGCAATTTCAATAGCAATTGACGTGCCACAACCAAAAAGACCGTAAAAAGCGGATATCACCAGCAATATCGGGAGTTTCTGCCTGTAAACGCACACTTGTGGCCGTTAACGGGCCGCCAGGAGCCTCCGGCCCGGAAGGTGAAGGCATACCGCGGGACGGCTGCCCGCTGGATTCCCAGGATGGCGCGGATTGGCCCCGCGATTGCATGGTGCTTCATGAAAACTGCGTGTTACCAAGAGCTTAAATAACATCTGGAGACGTGAACGGATCATGAATACTGGGCCTCGGTCGGTGACCTTTCGATTGCCGGTCTCCTATCGCGAAGCAGTGTTGCAAACAAGACGGGCTTTAGCGAAAGGCGGATTGCGAGTTCCAGCCGAGATCAATGTCGCATCCCATATCCGGGAAGAATTCGGAGCGACGCTGACGCCCAGCGTGGTTCTCTACGTTGACGACCCGGCACTGCTGCTGGAAGCCATGGTGTTCCAGCGGGATGCCGCGCTTCTTATGCCGCAGCCGGTGGTGGTGTCGGGAACCGATACGCAGTCCGAAATCCTGGTTTCAAGCATCGAGGCTCTCCGGGATATGGGCTTACCCCCAAGTCTGCGCGGCCCGGTTCTTGAACTTCACTCCCGGATTGTCCGGGTGATGGACACAATCGGTGAACGGGAGGCTCTCCCGCAAATTACTCACTGCTGACACGTCCGCGCGCAGTCAGGAACAAAAGGAAAGGAATCATTCAATGACCACTGAAACTCGAACTCTTCATCAGGAAACACAACCGCGGGAAACGCTGCCGAAACCGCCACCAGCAACCACCACGACGACTTCGCGCCCGATGATGTTCCAATCCATGGGCCAGATGCAGAAGAGCCATCACGGCGCGGCCAGCGTACGCCGAGAGCGCCTGTTCATGTGGAGTTCCGGCATTGCCGCGGGCGCCATTATCTTTGCCTTGATCTACGCGGCCATTTTCTTTCTGGAGTAATTATCCGGAGCGGCATCGGACAGAACCGCCCGGCGCTCACGGGCTCCAGCGCGCGTTCGCGCGGCTTGCCGCATTTTCCGCCGGGGCCGTTCGGGGTTACGCTGAGGAGGGGCCAGTGTGACGGGGCCTATTCGTGAGCTGGCGCAACGGGATGAGCAAGAACCACTGGCCCGAGTGGAGCGGATACGCGGTCGCGGCGATCGCGGTAAGCCTTATCGCCTGGCTCAATTCGATGAGCCCCGGGCTCTTTACGCCATTCCATGGAGTTGCCGTTGCACTGGTGGCGCTCCGGTATGGCTGGCTCGGCGGCTTCCTGACCGCCATGGTCTGCGGAGCGTCGCTTTTCACCGTACAGACCTCCCTCCTCGGAACCGCCTTGGACGCGGTTGCGTTCGCCGCGCTTGGAGTGAGCGTGGGGCTTGTGACCGCTCGGGAACGGCGGCGTAAGCGGCATTATAAGAATCTCGCCGAAAAGCTGGGGAATGTCTACGAAAAGGTGCAGGCGAATTTTGAGGGGATGAAGCGCGCCGAAAGGTTATCGGCGCTCGGGCAGCTCTCCGCCGGACTCGCGCATGAAATCCGCAATCCCCTGGCGAGCATCGTGGGCGCCGCCTCGATTCTGAACCGCAGCCAGGGCCTCGACTCCAAGCAGATCAAGTGCATCGATATCATTACCAACGAGTGCAACAGGCTTGATGGCCTGCTGACCAATTTTCTAAGTTTCGCCCGTCCCCGGCCGCCGCGCCTGCAAAGGGTGGATCTTGTCCCAGTGCTTGAGAACGTATTGGAACTGGCCGGGCACGGTATTCGCGGGAAGCAGGTGAATCTCGTGAATCGTGTGACCGCGGATCTTCCTCCGGTGGAATGCGACCCCGAACAACTGGAGCAGGTGCTGCTGAATCTGATGATTAACGCGATTGAGGCCAGTCCGGACGGTAATATGGTGGAACTTGGCGCGGCGCTTGATGGAGATCACGTTTTCATCGACGTGGTCGACCGCGGCCACGGTGTGCAGGCGGCCCACGTGGACCGGCTCTTCGACCCCTTCTTTACGACCAAGGAGCACGGAACGGGGCTTGGTCTTCCGGTGGCTCACCAGATTATGAGCCAGATGGAAGGCTCGCTGCTGGCCCGCAGGAACAACGGACCCGGCATGACATTTCGCGTCGTACTTCCCTCGAGGCCTTTAGATTCATGACACCCACACGCATTCTTGTCGTGGACGACGACGACAATCTTCGCTGGGTATTGCGCACCCAGCTCGAGGAACTGGGTTATGCCGTGACGGCGGTAGCCAGCGGAGCGGAGGCTCTGGCCGAAATCGAGAAAGACCCGCCGGCGCTTGTCCTGAGCGATTTGAAAATGCCAGGCATGAGCGGCTTGGATCTGCTGAAGCGCATTCAGGCCGGGCACGCGGAAATCCCGGTGTTGATTCTTACCGCTTTCGGGAGTATTCAAAGCGCCGTGGAAGCGATGCGGCTCGGAGCCTACGACTATCTGACGAAGCCTATCGATTTCGAGGAATTGGACCTGGCGGTAAAGCGTGTCCTCGAGCATTTCCGCCTGCTGTCGGAGGTTCGCGATCTGCGCGCGAGCCTCGACCGGAAATACGGGTTCGAGAATATCATCGGCGAATCGGAGCCGCTGCTCGCCCTGCTCGACACCGCTTCCCGCGCCGCCCGGAGCGATTCCACCATTCTGATTCACGCCGAAACCGGCACCGGAAAGGAGCTGCTTGCCCGCGCCATCCATCTCAACAGCCGCCGGAAAGAGCGCCCCTTCATCACCATCAACTGTGGGGCGATCCCGCGTGAATTGCTGGAATCAGAGCTTTTCGGCCATGTAAAGGGTTCCTTCACCGGAGCGGTGGCTCACAAGACCGGGAAGGTTGAGATGGCCAATGGCGGCACGCTTTTTCTCGATGAGATCGGCGAGATGCCGGGAGAATTGCAGGTAAAGGTCCTGCGGCTGGTGCAAGGGGGGGAACTCGAGAAGGTAGGAGCCACCGCGCCGCTCAAGGTGGATGTCCGTTTTGTGGCCGCGACTCACCGGAATCTGCGCGCCATGATCGAGGACGGAACGTTTCGGGAAGATCTTTTTTACAGGCTGAATGTGATTCCTCTCGAAATTCCGCCGCTCCGCGATCGTCTGGGTGACGTGCCGCGGCTGGTGGAACACTTTTTTGCGAGGGTGAAGGAAAAACAGGGCCGCGAGGAGTTGCATTTGCCGCCCGCGCTGCTGCCCCGCTTTCAGAATTATCGCTGGCCGGGCAACGTGCGCGAGCTGGAGAATGTGGTGGAGCGCATCGTGGTCCTCGCGCGAGGAGATGAAATTACCCTGAACGATCTCCCGGAATTTCTTCGCCATGAACGGCCCGCGATGGATACCTTGCAGCTTGAGCTTCCGCCCGCCGGAGTCAGCCTGGAAGGGATTGAAAAGGAATTACTGGTTAAGGCGCTGGAGCGTTTTGACGGCAACCAGACACACGCCGCGCGCTATCTCGACATTAGCCGGAAAGCCTTGATTTACCGCATGGAAAAGCACAAGCTTCGGAAAAAAGATGCCGGAGATACCGCCGCTCACAAGCCGGATTAGCGGCGGAGCGCGGCACCACTTCCGAACAAGTCCATGTGTAACCAGGCGGCGCCGGCGGCCGCCTACCGGAGAATACCCGCAATTTGCGTATTCAACCAAACGAGGGGGCAATATGAATCTGTTTCGCACGATCGCTGTGTGCATTCCGCTGGCGCTGAGCTTTACGCTCGCAACGCCCGCGCAACCATCCCAGGGCGCGAACCAGCCCGAATTCGCGCGGGCCGCGAGAGAGGCCACGCGGCAAGGCGATCTCTCGAAGGCGCTCGCCATTTACCAGGCGGAAATAAAGACACATCCCGGGAATATCGCCGCGTTGAATGGCGCGGCGATGACGCTCGACCTGTTGGGCAGAACGAAGGAAGCCCGGGCCGAATTCCAGAAAGTTCTCGATCTGGCCGCCAACGATCGCCAGCGCGCCAATGTCTGGCGCAATATCGCGATGTCCTATGGCTTTGATAACGATTGCGCCGGCGCCACCAGGTACCTGATGATGACCGTCGATGTGGAAAAGGCCGCGGGCGATGCCTATCAGCAGGGCGAACGCGCCAATGAGGCGGCACGGATCTGCATCGAAGCTGGCAATTTCAACGAAGCCGAGCGGCTCTACCGGATGGGAACTCAACTGGGCCTGACGGAGAAGGATATTTCCCCGGCCCGCACCGCGTTGTGGAACTACCGGCTGGAACACGCGCTAGCGCGCATCGCCATT
>CAZXBZ010000041.1:0-14309 GCA_964639135.1 uncultured Solibacteraceae bacterium
TTTCGATGTGAACACGCTCACGGTGGTGGCGACGGAGGGTTATGAGCAGTTTGCTGAAAATCTTCAAAAGGAGATCGAGCAGGATACAGGCATCCGTTTCGGCTTTGTGGAAAAACACCAGTTCGCCGCGATTCCGGTGACGGAGGCGACCGGCCAGACGAAGGCGCTCGGAGTCGCGCAGTCTGAAGCCATCTGGTCGCACCTGAAAGATGCGGGTTACCTCGATGCGAAGGGCAAGGTGCAGGACGCGCTACGCAAGGCATTGAAGGGCGGCACAGTCAAGCTGCCGGAGGCTTTCGCGGCGCAACAGCCGCAAGTAAACGACATTCTCCGCAAGCTGGCCGGGAAGCTGGATATCAAGAATGCGGATGAGCGCCGCACCATAC
This sequence comes from uncultured Solibacteraceae bacterium, assembly GCA_964639135.1. Lineage (GTDB taxonomy): Bacteria > Acidobacteriota > Terriglobia > Bryobacterales > Bryobacteraceae > JACTMJ01. The sequence continues at coordinate 387 of CAZXBZ010000041.1, forward strand.
CCACGCGGCAGGCGGTGCTGCACAGCGAGGAATTTCAGGCGCTCTGGGACCGCATCAAGCACAAGACCACTTATCGCGTACAGTTCGATAACGAGAAGCTGGTGACGGATTGCGCGGATGCCATCCGCACGGGGCCGCCAGTGACGAGAACGCGCGTGCAGATACGGAAAGCGGACCTGGCTATCGGGCGGGGCGGCGTGAGCGCGGAAGAAACCGCCTCCGCCGCCCCCATCGTGATTGAAGAGAGCGATATCGAGCTGCCGGATGTCCTGACCGACCTTCAGGACAAGACGCAACTGACGCGCCGGAGCCTTGCGCGCATCCTGACCGGCAGTCAGCGCCTCGACGACTTCAAGCGGAACCCCCAGCAGTTTATTGAAATTGCCGCGGAGGCAATCAACCGGACAAAGCGCCTGGCGCTGGTGGACGGCATTCGCTATCAGCGAATTGGGGAGGAGGTTTACTACGCGCAAGAACTGTTCGAGCAGGAAGAGCTTACCGGCTACCTCAAGAACATGCTGGCGGCGAAGAAGTCGGTGTATGAGCATGTCGTCTACGATTCCTCCGGCGTGGAGCGCGGCTTCGCGGAACAAATGGAAAAGAACGAGGCGGTAAAGGTCTATGCCAAGCTGCCCGGCTGGTTCAAGGTGCCGACGCCACTGGGGAGCTACAACCCGGACTGGGCCGTGCTGGTTGAGACGAATGGCGCGGAGCGCCTATATTTCGTGGTGGAAACGAAGAGCAGTCTGTTCGCGGACGATCTCCGCGACCGGGAGGCGGCGAAGATTGAATGCGGCAAGGCGCATTTTCAGGCGCTGGCTGTTGGTGAAAATCCGGCGCGGTTCGTGCCAGCCAGGAATCTGGGCGACGTAATGGCACAGGACTGAGACGGGAGCAATCGCTTGCCCGGTCGGAGCCGATAGAGAAGCCGAAGGCGGCACATAGTAGCCACTTTTACGAACGATGATCTGGGGTAACCGGCCTGGAGGAATGAGCCTTGCAGCCGCGCCCAATCCCTTCGGCTCCCTCGGTTCCAAAGTGTTCCCTGTGTGTTAGGAACGCTTTGTTACCTCTGTCTCGGGACCGGGTAAGAAAAAACCTGGTGGGCGGTGAGGGACTTGAACCCCCGACTTCCTGCTTGTAAGGCAGGCGCTCTAACCAACTGAGCTAACCGCCCGGAAGTCTTCAGAATACCATTTGCCGGAGCGCCGATCTCTCGCGCCGTGCGGCTCATGCCGGCGCAAAGGGGCAAAGCGGGAACTTCCTATCGAGCAAATCCTATCGGGCCTATTGAGCAGAGCAGAATCAAGCCTGCCGAGCAAAGCAGAAAGTTCCCGTTGCACGAAGGGGCAGCGCAAGAAACGCCATCTTCCTTTCTCGCGAGCAGGGTCCTTGCTTCGCGGACGGGCTTGCTTTGCGGGCGGGTTCGGTCAGGGGCATGCCGGCGGGGCGCGGGGGATTTCGGAAATCACGCGGGAGAGAACGGGTGAGAATTTGGAGAGAACCCGCTTGACCTGATTGCACGGACGCAATAGTCTGGTTTCGGCGTACGGCTGTGCGCGTTTTCGAGCGGGCTGGCCGCTTGCGCGAGGCCTTCAGCCATTGGCGCGGCTGGACGGGGCCATCGCCGTTCCAGCGAGGAGGAATCCATGCAATCCTTTCCACGGCGTACGTTCTTGAAGACGGCCAGCGCGGCCATCGCCACCAGCCAGTTCCCAATTCTCGGCGCGAACGACCGGGTCTCGCTCGGGGTGGTGGGGCTCGGCGGGCGCGGCACGGACCACCTGCGCTATTACTCCACGCTTGACACGCAGTGCCGCATCGCCGCCGTATGCGACGTCAACCAGTCCGCGCGGGAGCGGGCGGTGGCGCTGGTGCGAAAGCTGAAGAATTACGCGCCCGCCGAGTTTACGGACATGCGCGCGCTCTTCGAATCGAAGGATATCGACGCGGTGTCGCTGCCGCTTCCGAACCACTGGCACGCGCTTGCGACGATCTGGGCCTGCCAGGCCGGCAAGGATGTCTACGTCGAAAAGCCCGCGAGCCACAATCTTTTCGAGGCGAAGCAGATGGTGGCGGCGGCCCGGAAATACAAGCGCATGGTGCAGGTTGGGTCGCAAAGCCGCTCGATCACTCACAAGATCCGCGCGATGCAGCTTCTGCGCGAGGGCATCGTCGGCCAGATTTACCATACACGCGGGCTGTGCTTCCGCCGGCGCTTTTCGATCGGCCACACGCCCGACGAACCCGTGCCGGCCGGCATCGATTGGGACCTCTTTCTCGGCCCCGCGCAGATGAAGCCCTACAGCCACAATAAATACGCGTACAACTGGCACTGGTTCTGGGACACCGGAAACGGCGACATCGGCAACCAGGGAGTGCATGAGATGGACATCAGCCTGTGGGGCCTCCCCCAGGGCGGCTGGCCGGTTTCGGTGGCTTCCACGGGCGGAAAATTCGTCTGGAAGGACGACCAGGAGACCCCGAATACACAGCAATCCGTGTTCAACTTCGGCGACGCTCAGGTGACATTCGATGTGCGCAACCTGCCGACGGCGCCCGAGGGATTGTCTCCGATGCTGGACCGCAGCTTCGTGGGAAATATCTTTTACGGCGAATTCGGCATGATGACGGTTGTGCCGGAAGGTTTCCAGGTCTACCAGAGCACGCTCAAGAACGCAAAGCTCGAACTGGCGGGAGCGCCAAACTCCAACCGGGGCGAGAAGTTCGAGAAGATCATGGACGAAAAAGCGCTGGAGGGAGACGAAGAGGCCACCATCCCGCACATGAAGAACTTTCTCGATGCCGTTCGCGGCAGGGACCCCAAAAGCCTGCGCGCGGAGATCGCCATCGGCGCCCGTGCGGCCTCGTTCTGCCATCTGGCAAACCTGAGCTACCGGACGGGAAAGGAACTGCGCATCTCGCGGACGAGCGGGAAGTTTATCGACGCCGGGGATGCGGACGCGCTTTACTCGCGCGATTATCGTGCGCCGTTCGTTGTGCCGGAGAGCGTATAAGGCTTCCTGGAGCGCCCCAACGGCGGCGCGGGGAGCGCCGAAAGCAGCGCGGAGCCTCAGAGGCAGCGTGGGGCGGGGAATTGCCGCGAGTCAGGCAAAATCCGCCGGCCGCAGCCCCCGCCGGTGCTTGCCGAAGCCGAACGGCGTGGGATTGAACTCGCCCACCAGACTGGCTTCGGTGCGCGCCGGAATCCCGGCTTCAAGGCCGGTGGCCCACAACACGCCATTCACCACGAGGCGGCGCAAGCCCTCGCTCGCGAAATCGGTGGAAGCCCCCATGGTGGTGACGAAGACGCGCGATGGTTTGCCGCCGCGTCCGGTGAAGTTGCGTATCCAGGCAACCGGCATCATCGGGGAGTTTGGCCGCGTGAGCACCTGGCGGTCCCCGCGCTTCACTTCGTATTCCACAACGGGCGCATCGTCTGGATTCATGCCGCTCAGAACCTCGCCCATCACGAGGCGCGTTGCGTCCGCGGGGGGATTTGCAACATAGACGTCACTCGGCCCCCAGATGTCTTCACAGCCGCGCAATATCGGGTGATTCGCCGCGCCTTGCGCCGCTCTTCCGCGCGTGCTTTGGACGCCGTGATGGCCGTGGTGCGCCACCCAGGTTTCGCCGAGCACCTGTTTACCGAAGCCGCCGGGCCACTCCTCCTTGTTATTCCAGGAGTAGCGTCTGTACGGACTGCCGGAATCCACGGGGAAGTTAAAGGCGTGCGTCGCGGTTCGCAGGCCAAGAACGGGCCGGCCGGAATGCACATATTCGTCGATTTCGCGCATCTGCTCATCGGGCAGGTTACGGAAGCGCGTCATGATGATCATCAGATCGGCTTCGCGCAGCGCTTCGAGGCCGGGAATGTTATTGGTGATTTCCGGATTGATTGTGCCGCCGGCCGGGTCGATGGCGAACAGCGCCGTGCAGGCGAAGCCGTGATGGCGCGAGAGAATCTTGCCCAACTGGGGCAGCGTTTCCTCGGACCGGTATTCCTCGTCTCCCGAAATCAGCACGACGCGTTTGCCCCGCCCAAGGCCGGGGCCCCCGGCGTAGCGGACGAAAGGCGTTGCGTGAGCGGGCTGGGCGCGGACCGCCACGCCCAGCAATGGGGCGGCCAGGGCGCGCACCGCCGTCCGCCGGGACACGCCGGTCGGTGAGGAATTTCTTGCGGGCATTGGTCCTCCAATCGCACCGTTATCACCCGGCAGCGGCATTTTGCCAGCCGGTGGATGGCGCGCGGCGCAATCATGCGATTCAGGGAACTGAATCCCTACGGTATCATCGTTAGTTATACCCGCTAACTTCAAAGAGGAGACCTGCTTTGCGCGTTGGAATGATTGGAACCGGTGCGATTTCGCACAAGCATGCCCAGGCTTACAAGAACATCGGCTTCGATCTGGTGTGCTGCACGGATGTGAGCGCGGAATACGGCCAGAAATTCGCGGAGCAATACGGCTCCAAATTCGTGAGCAGCTACGAAGAGGTATGCACGCACCCGGATGTGGATTACATCGACGTCTGCACCTTTCCGGACTTCCGTTTGCAGCCGCTGGAACTCGCGGCGAAGCACGGCAAGCACGTTCAGGTGCAGAAGCCGATGGCGATCGATACGGCCACTGCCCGCAAGATGATCGAGACCGCGAACGCGGCGGGCATCAAGCTGAGCGTCGTGAGCCAGCATCGTTTTGACGATTCCATGCAGTTTCTCTCCAAGGCGATCGCGGACGGACGTCTAGGCAAGCTGCTGCAGGCGGATGCGTACGTGAAGTGGTATCGCAGCGACGAGTATTATTCGAGGCCGATCAAGGGGAGCTGGGCCGTCGAGGGCGGAGGCGCGCTGATCAACCAGGCGATCCACCAGGTGGACATGCTGCTCTGGATTGCGGGTCCGGTGGCGGAACTCATGGCATATTGGCAGCTCCATGCCGCGCACAAGATTGAAAGTGAAGACGTGATCTCCGCGCTGCTCAAATACAAGAACGGAGCCACGGGCGTCATCGAATCCGCGACGGCGTTCTGGCCGGGCTACAGCGAGCGGATCGAGCTTCATGGAACGAAGGGTTCGGCCATCATTACGGGCGACCGTCTTACCGCGTGGGATGTGCGGGACGACGAAGGAGAGCCCGCCCCGGTGGCGCAGGATGTCGCTTCCGGGTCCTCGGATCCGATGGCGATATCGCTCGCGCCCTTTGAACGCCAGTTCCTGGATTTCGCGGACGCCATCAAGAACAACCGCGAGCCGAAGTGCTCCGCGGCCGCCGGTTACGCCGCGCTCGAGTTAGTGGAGACCGTCTATACCTCCTGCCGCAGCGGCGAGAAACAGGTGCTCCCGAGCGCGGACGCAAACCGCTAATGCCGGCGGCGACACCTCCCCGGGAGCCGGAACCGGCTTCCGGGCTTCCCCGTGAATGGGAAACCCTCCGGGTTCCTGCCTCAAGCGCCAACCTCGGCCCCGGCTTTGATGCCTTGGGCATGGCGGTTCAGCTCTATCTCTCGTGCCGTTTTCGGCGCGCGGAGACGCTCCAAATCCGCGTGAGCGGTAAAGACGCGGCAAGCATTCCGACCTCCTCGGAGAATCTGATCTGGCAGACGGCGCGGCGGGTAGCCGCTGAATTAGAAGGCGAACTGCCGCCGATCGAACTTGAAATCGAGAACGAGATTCCTATCGGCAAGGGGCTTGGATCGAGCGCGGCCGCCCTGGTCGCGGGCGTGGTGATTGCCGCTCGCTTGATGGGCTCGCCATGGGGCCGGGATGAGATTCTCGACATGGCGGCGCGCATCGAGGGCCACCCGGACAACGTCGCGGCCGCGGTGCTCGGCGGCATCGTCTGCAGCGCCATCGACGATGAGGGTATCGCGCGGGCCATCCGGCTGAACTTGCCCGAGACGATCGGGGCCAGCATCGTCGTGCCGGATTTCGAGGTTTCCACGGCCGAGGCGCGCTCCGTGCTGCCTTCGCACTACAGCAAGGAAGACGCAATCTTCAACATCCAGCGTGCGGCGCTTCTGATCGCGGCGCTCGCCACCGGACATCGTGACGTGTTCCCCACGGCTTTAATGGATAAGCTCCATCAGAGCTATCGCGCCAGGCTGATTCCGGGCCTTGAGCGGATTCTGGCGCTTCGCGCGGAAGGTCTTCTCGGCTGCGCGATTAGCGGCGCGGGACCCTCCATTTTGGTGATTCACGAAAGCAACCATCCGGAGGTTTGCCAACTGGTGGAAGACGTCTTTCACCAGCAGGGGCACCAGACCTCCGTGTTCCATGCCGGGATTGACGAGCAGGGACTGGTTCTTTAGGCGGACGCCGAACACCGGTGCCGCGGAGCGCCCGCCCCCCTCGGCTGGCTCCAGATTACGGCTTGCGCTTTCGCGGGATCCTGTCATGCTGGTTCTATAAAACCGCCGGAACCGAATAGGCGAGCTGCCGGAACCCGATGAGGCGGCCAGCCGTCTTACTCATGGGCTCCGTTTTGCATTGAGGACGCGTATGACGAGACAAACATGGATGGGCGCGCTTGCTGGAGTGCTGCTTTGCGCTCTGTTGCCGGCATTCGGCCAGGAAATCGTCTCCGCGAAATCCGGGCTGGTGAACTACTTCGAGGGGAAAGTGCTTCTCGACGATCAGCCGCTGACGTATAACCGCGCGCGCTTCGCGCAAATCCCCGCCGGGGGCGTCATCGAGACCACCGGCCAAGGGCGCGCGGAGGTAATGCTTTCACCCGGCGTTCTGATGTGGGTCGGTGAAGGCTCGAAGGTGGAACTCGTTTCCGATAGCCTGCTGACGCCAAGTCTCCGGCTGGTTTCCGGCGGCATCGTCATCTCGGGCGCCGATTTCAGCGACAAGATGTCCGTAACGGTGCGGATGAATGATGAATCCGTCGAGATCCACAAGAAGGGGATCTACCGCCTCGACACCGCTCCGCCATCGCTTTATGTCTACGATGGCGAAGCTTCCGTGCTCCGAGCAGGCACGGTCACAAAGCTCCGCAAAGGCCGCACGCTGCTGCTTGCCGAAGCGGACGCCAAGCCGCAAAAATTCGATAGGGACGAGACGACCCCGTTGCTCGCATGGGCGGAATCCCGCGATGGCCAGATTCAGGCGGCCAGCCTCTCCGCCGCGCGAAGCCTCGCAACGGGCGGCTACCCTGGTTTAGGCTATGGTTACACGGGTCTCGGTGGATTGGGGTACTGGCTCTATAACCCCTATTTCGGCATGTACTCGTTCGTGCCGCTGAGCGGCACTTTGATGAGCCCATTCGGCTACTACTACATGAGCCCATTCGCGGTGACCGGTTACTACAATAATTACCTTTACGCATTGCGATCCGGCTATCTGCCCCGATCCGGCGCGCCGGCAAGTGTCCGGCCGAGCCGTGGCGGATTTTCCGATACCTCCGACGGTTTTGGCGGATACAGCCGGGGCGCCTCGTCCATGGACCGCGGCGGCTTCTCGGGCGTTCGGCCGATGGGCTCGTCGAATGCCGGGAGCTACTCGCGTGGAAGCGCTCCAGGAGCGGGTAGCGTGAGCGTGCCCAGCTCTTCAAGTGGCGCTTCCATGGGACGCGGTGGCACAAGCGCCGGCCGCGGCGGTGGTGGCGGCAGAAACTGAGCGCTGCCCGGCGGCCACTCCTACGCGGCGTCGAAGTAAAGCACGGTCTCCACGCCCGCGCCGAGCGGCAGGATGTAGTGGCCCAGGGTATTCGGCTCCGGTATCCGCTGGTTTGTTTCCCGTGCGGCAACGCGGCGGAGCACGCTGCCTTGGGGGATGCGAAGCTCTATATCCTGGGCGCGGGCGCTCGTAAGCCGCGCGGCCGTTAGCCGGCCATCGCGCCAGTCAAGCCCCACCGTTACATTCCCTCGAGCCTTGAGCCCGTTCACACGGCCGTTCCGCCAGGAAGGCGGCAGCGCGGGCAGCAGATCGAGCACGCCGGCGTGGCTCTGCAATATCGCTTCGGCGATCCCCGCCGTTCCGCCAAAGTTACCGTCGATCTGGAACGGTGGATGATTATCGAAGAGGTTCGTTAGCGTGGATTTGCCGAGCAATGCATGGAGGTTTTCTTCCACCTTCGCGCCGTCGCGCAGGCGGGCCCAGAAATTGAGAATCCATGCCCGGCTCCAGCCCGTATGGCCGCTCCCGGCGGCCAGGCGCTGCTCCAGTAACTTGCGGGCGGCGGCCCAATATTCGGGCGTCTTCCGCTCCGTAATGATGGCGCAGGGATGCAGGCCGATAAGCGGAGAACAATGCCGGTGGCCGGGCTCCGCTTCCTTGAACTCCTCGTTCCACTCAAGAAGCTGTCCCTTCGAGCCAATACCGGGCATCGCCAGGCGCGATAAGGCTTCCTGGACGCTCTTGATGAAGCCGGCATCGCCGGCTGGCGGCTTTCCGCCGCCCGGCCCGGCAAGCGCGCTCAGGCGGATGGTGTGCTCAAAGAGGCTGCGAATGAGGAACAGATCCATCGCCGAGCCGATTGCCACCGAGGCGCGCCTGCCCTCCGCGGTGATAAAGGTGTTTTCGGGCGAGGTGGAGGGCGCGGTGGTGAGCCTGCCATCCGGCGTTTCCACCAGCCACCCGCGGAGAAAACGCGCCGCCTCGCGCATCACCGGGTAGGCCCTGTTGCGCGCGAAATCATCGTCACCGGTGAATTGCCAGTGTTCCCACAGATGTTCGCAATACCACGGCGCACCCATCGGCCACAGAGCCCATACCGGCGACCCCTGGCCGTAATCGCCCACCGGATTGGTGAGCCGCCATAGATCGCTGTTGTGGTGGCACACCCAGCCCTCCAGGCCGTAGTAGCTCCGCGCGGTGGCCCTGCCGGCGCGAGCGAGTTCTTCAGCTTGGCGCAGCATCGGCTGGTGACACTCGCTCAGATTCGTCACCTCGGCGGGCCAGTAGTTCATCTCCACGTTGATATTGTTCGTATAGTTTGAATTCCACGCTGCGCGTACCATGTCGTTCCAGATCCCCTGCAGGTTCGCCGCCTGCGTGCCAGGCCGGGATGAGGAAATCAGCAGGTAGCGCCCGAACTGGAAGTAAAGCGCCGCGAGTTGTGGATCCGGGACCGCGCCATAAGTATCGATCCGCTCGTTGGTGGGCCGGTCCGCCGAGGGGCCGCGGCCAAGATCGATGAATACGCGCCGAAAAAGCTTGCGGTGGCTCTCGACATGCGCTGTTCGAAGCTCGCTGAAAGACTTACCGGCGGCCAGATCGAGCGTCCGCGCACACTTGGCGCCGATGGCCTCGGCGGATTTGCGCGGAGCTTCGAACGGCGAAAGAAACCCCGTATCCGCCGCGAGCAGTACCGTGAACGCATCGGCGCCAATGACGCCAATCGAGTTGCCCGTGTCATAGAGTCTGCCGCCTTCGACAATCAGCCGGGTGCGCGCTTCGAACAGCATCCCCGCGCCATCGCCTTCGTCGTAGCGGACAAGCCGGGGCCGCTCCGTGTAATCGGTGTGCTCAAGGTGCGACGGCGCCCGGCCGCGGAGCACGAGGCTTCCGGCGCCGGCCACATCCGATTGGCTCCGGAGCGGACTATCCATTGTAAGGATGCCGCTCCATTTGCCGCCGCGCGCCGAGATCCGCATCACCAGCACCTGGTCCGGTTCCGAAATGAAATACTCGCGTTCGTAGACGGCGCGGCCCGCGCGGTAGCTCGATCGCACAATGGCGGAATCGATATCGAGCTCGTGCCGGTAATCCGTGTAGCGCTGTATGCCTTCGTGCTTCAGGCGCAAATAACCGAGGGGCAGGTAGGTTTCGCTGAACGGTCCCTGAATCGCCTTGGCCGCTTCGGTGGCTTCCGCGTATTTACCTTCAAAGAGCAGCTTACGGACGAGAGGCAGCGCCTCGATGGCCTTGGGGTTCGAGGTATCGCGCGGAAGACCGCTCCAGAGCGTATCCTCGTTGAGTTGCAGAACCTCATTGGCGACGCCGCCGAAGACCATCGCGCCGAGCCGTCCGTTGCCGAGGGGAAGGGCGGCGTTCCAGTTTTCAGCGGGCCGTTTGTACCACAGCTTCCACTGGTCCCATCTGGCTGGGGCGTCAAAACGGACTCCGGGGTTGTCGTGCGCGGTGAGCGCGGCGGCTGGAGCGGAGGCAAGCAGCGCGCGGCGGGTGAGTTTCGGCATCGCCGCCATTCTATCGCTTGCATTGGGCGCCGGATCCGGCTAGGCGCGCCGGCCGATCCCGTCCGTTCTCGCGGAGATCCCAAAAAGCGCGTGGTAGCGTTCCGGCAGGCTGGCTGGCTGCAAGGCGCGGTTGCAGAAAACATGCCGCGTGAAGCCCGTCGCCAGCAACACTCCGGTATCGGTGTTGCGGATTTCGTATTCGAAGCGCACCATCCGGCGATTGGCCTCCGGCATTGTTGCCGTCACGGCGATCGGGTCATCGTAGCGGGCGGGATACAGATAACGGCAATTGGCTTCAACCACCGCAAGCAGGACGCCCTCGTTCTCCATGTCCTTGTAAGTAAAGCCGCGCGCCTTGCACCACTCCGTGCGGCCCATCTCCATCCAAACCAGATAGTTCGCGTGATAAATCACGCCCATCTGGTCCGTTTCCGAGTAGCGAGGCCGTAAATGAATGGTGTTCTCGGGCATCGTTAGCGATCATATCATCGCCGCTCCGGCCACAATTCCGGGTGTGAGCCACGGCGTCCGGGGCGCTGTTCCGCAACCCTTCCGCGGGCTCCGCCGTCTTCCGAGTGAGCTTCGCGGCCGGCAAATCGCGCGCCCAGGGGCCCAAGCTCCGTAAGATGGAGATTGCTTCCGGCTTGCGTGGAGATCGTGAATGAGTGAACGGATATTGGTAAAGATGCTGTTTTTCGGGCAGCTCAAGGACATTGCGGGGGGCGCTGAACTCTCGCGCCACGTGCCCGCCGGCAGCACCACCGAATCGTTGTTTGAGCAGATTGCCGGGGAGTTTCCGCGGTTAGGCGCGCTTCGCGGCAGCGTTGTGCTCGCGCGGAACGCCGTCTTCGTGCAAAGCGCCGAGGCTCTGGCCGATGGCGACGAGATTGCGTTTCTGCCGCCGGTGAGCGGCGGATCCGGCGGCGCGAGTGAGGAGGAGCCTTTCTGGATCGAGAGCATCCGCACCCCGGAAGGTCATTTCTTCGGTATCACGCAACAGCCCATTGATGGCGGGGTGATCGCCCGCCGGATCCTGCGCGATGAAGATGGCGCTTTCGTGAACTTCGAGGGCGTGGTGCGGAACCACTCCGGCGGACGCCGCACCCGCTATCTCGATTACGAATGTTACGTGCCTCTCGCGATCCGGACGATGGAGAAAATCGGACGCTCTCTCGCCGCCGGGCACGCGGTGGGCCGGGTGGCGATCGTTCACCGGGTGGGCCGCATGGAGATCGGAGAGACCAGCGTCGCGGTTGTCGTGTGTTCTCCGCACCGCCGCCCGGCTTTTGAAGCCGCCCTCGAGGGAATCAACCGGCTGAAGTCGTCCGTGCCGATCTGGAAGAAGGAATACTTCGAGGATGGCGAGATTTGGGTGGAAGGCTCCTGGGATGATTCGGTGCGGACCGCCGGAGGTAAAGCTCAGTCCGAGAAGGCATGCGAATAGCCATCCACTTTCCGCGTCTGGGCATGCTTGGCGGCAGCTTCGCCGCGGTGCTTCTGCTTCTGCTCTCACTACCGCTGCCGGCCCAGTTCCGAAGGACGGACGAACCCTTTCGTCCCGAAACGGCCGCGGTGGAAGAGACCGCGCCCACGTTCCGCTCCGAAGTCCGGCTGGTGCCCCTGCTGGCGACCGTGAAGGATGTCAACGGTGCCCTCATAGGCGATCTGACAAGGGAAGAATTTCGAATCCTCGACAATGGCGTCGGGCAGGAGATTGCCGTTTTCGAGACACGCACGGAGCAGCCGCTCTCCGTGAGCGTTCTCGTCGATACCAGCCTCACCACCGGGATCAAGCTATCGGAAGAGCGGCGGTCCGTCGCATTCTTCATCGAGTCTCTGATTGCCGGCGGGAATCCCGAGGACACGGCCGCGCTGTATACCTTCAACGACCAGGTAACGCTTCTGCAGCCGTTCACGCGTGACCTCAAACGGCTGAAGCGCGGGCTCAACCGGCTGATAGCGGGTGGCGGGACGTCACTCTACGACGCCCTCTATCTCGCCGCGGGCGCCACCGCCGGCCGGGGCGGCAGGCACGTCATCATCCCGGTTACCGACGGAGGCGACACTACCAGCCACCTGAATATCGAGGCCGCCATGAAGCGCCTTCAGGAGGCGGACGCGGTGGTCTATCCGATTCTCGTGGTCCCCATCCAGGCGAATGCCGGGCGGAATATCGGGGGGGAAAATGCTTTGCATATCATCGCCACGCGCACCGGCGGGCGGGTTTACGCCGCGACTCTCGGCAAGGAACTCGACGCTGTTTTTGCTGAGATCCTGCGCGACCTGCGAACACAGTATCTGATCGGCTTCTATCCGCGCGGCTCGCCTCCCTCGAAGGGAGGCTTCCACCGGCTCGAGCTTCGGACCACCCGCGAAGGTTTGCTGGTTCAAACCCGAAGCGGCTACTATGGAGAAACACAGCCGGAATAACCCCACCGCTCGCCAGCAGGCTTCGGAGCCAGTTCCGCAATTCAGTCAATATGCCCTCTTACCTTGAAACCGCCATGGAGATCGCGCGCGAAGCGGGCGGCATCCTCCTTGATTACCTTGAAAAACGCCCCGGCTATGAAGTAAAGGGCGAGCAGGATCTGGTGACCGACGCGGACAGAGCCTCGGAGGCGCTGGTGCTCGAGCGTTTGCGCAACCATTTTCCGGCTCATACCGTCGTGGCGGAGGAATCCGGATTGCATGACCGCCACAGCGAGTTTCGCTGGTACGTGGATCCGCTGGACGGCACCACCAACTTCGCCCACGGCTACCCGGCGTTTTGCGTATCCATCGGGCTGCTTCACGCGAACGAATTGATCGCGGGCGTTGTCTTCGACCCTCTCCGTAACGAGATGTTCTCGGCCGAGAAAGGGGCCGGCGCCTACCTCAACAACCGCCGGATTCGAGTTTCTTCCGTTCCCGCGCTTGACGTCAGCCTCCTCGCCACCGGCTTCCCCAGCCGCAAACGCCATGAGGATGTGAACGTCCATTTCTTTTACCAGTTCGGCGTGAAGGCGCACGGCATACGCCGGAGCGGGTCCGCGGCTCTGGATCTCGCGAGCGTCGCTTCCGGCCGCCTTGACGGCTTCTGGGAATTCGGCCTTCATCCCTGGGATGTCGCCGCGGGGCTGCTTCTCGTAAGCGAGGCCGGAGGCCGGTATAGCGATATGCGAGGCGGTGCGTTCGAGTTCTCAAGCCCTCACCTGATCGCCGATAACGCCTTGCTTCACGAAGAATTCCTCGCCTTCGCCGGAAGGATCTTCGCTGGTGAGATCATTACGCCGATCCCCGGGCTCGACCGTCCGGTTCCAGACCGATACTAAACGGATCCGGCCTTCAAGAGTTCCCCAAAAACGGCCACCGTTTTCGTAACCGCTTCCGGGATATAGTAGGGAGCGGTTCGCCCGACTGTTTCGAAGGAACTCCACCCATGCCTGTTCGTGCCGAAATGACCGGCAAGCTCGATCTGAGATGGCAAGACTTCTGCTTCCCCGGCGTGTATGGCGAGAAGGCAGTTTTGCGAAGGAAGTGGCCGAAAAGAGCGGGCAAGGAATCCCGCGGCGGAGAGGCGGAGGCAGCGCGGAAACCCTCGCCCGTCCGCGCGGCTGGCGGTAAGAGAGCCGCGGGATAGCCCGCGCGATACACTTGAAGAGTCTCGTGACACCGACGCCCACGCTGAGCTTCAGCACCCCGCTTCAATACACCAAAGGCATCGGCCCCGCGAGGGCGAAAGTCCTTGCGGGAAAGGGCCTGCAAACCGTGGAAGATCTGCTCTTCTACATGCCCTTCCGC
>CAZXBZ010000042.1:0-14293 GCA_964639135.1 uncultured Solibacteraceae bacterium
CGCCCTCGCCTCCCCGCCCTCTCCGTCCGGTTTCATCCATCCAGCCCCGCTTCCGCCTGGAGTTCGTTACAATGCGGGAACGCCAATGCCCGCTCCTCCTCCACCACCGCCGGCCGATCCAGCGCCAGATACCGGCCAGCCGGCCGGCGTGTCTGGCCAGGCGCTCCGCGCCGCCGCGGTGGCGCCCGCGGCGAGCCTTGAAGTTGTGCATCCTTCCGGCAAAAGAACACGGGCCGCTCTCGATCACCTGCCCTTTCGGCTGGGCCGCCAATCGGATAACGAACTTCAACTCCGCGATAGCCGCATCTCCCGCAATCATGCCGAGATTCGGGTGGAGAACGGGCAGTATGTCCTCCACGATCTGCGCAGCAGCCACGGCAGCTTCGTGAACGGCTCGCGCGTCGAGAGCGTCGTGCTGCGGCACGGCGATACGATCGATTTCGGCTTTGACGATTCTTACCGCCTCCAGTTTCAGCTCGAAGGTCGCGAGATCAGCCGCCTGCTGCATCAGTTGGAGCCGGAAGGCGCTCCGGGTCAGGAAACGGCGGACCTGAACAAGCTCACGGTGCTGCTCGAGGTGGCAAGGGCTCTGCAAAGCTCCCTTGGTGTCGAGGAAGTGCTGACCTCCGTCGTGGACGCCGCCCTTTCCGTTACCGGCAGCGAGCGCGGGTTTCTCCTGCTGATGACGGGCGACAAGCTCGAGGTCAAGGTGGCGCGCACGCGGGAGGGCCGCCACCTCGGACGTGATGAGCTCCGCGTTCCTTCCGCTCTGATTCTCAAGGAACTGAAGCAGCGCCGCGAGCTGCTCACCATGAATTTTGACCCCGGCGGCGGAGAGTTCGATCCGCAGAAAACCATCGCCGCCCTCGACCTGCGCACGGTCATCTGCATCCCGCTCATCCGGATGAGCGCTGGCGGCGCGCCAAGGGACACGATGATGGCGTCCGCCCAGCACCAGACCGTGGGCGTGCTCTATCTCGATTCGCGCGAACTCGGCATCCGCCTCACGGTGTCCGATCGCGAACTCCTGCAAACGCTCGCGCTCGAAGCCTCGAACGTCATCGAAAACGCCCGGCTGCTCGAAGAGGAGCACCATAACCGGAAGATGCAGGAAGAGCTGGAGATCGCCCGCGGCATCCAGCAGAGCCTTCTGCCGCGCGAGTTGCCCCGGACGGGCTGGTTTCGTGCCTCCGGCATCTCGATTCCATCGCAGAACGTTGCCGGGGATTATTTCGACGTGCGGCAGGCGAGCCCGGGCCGCTTCGTCAACATCATCGTGGACGTTTCCGGTAAGGGTGTAAGCTCCGCCCTGCTCGCCAGCCTTCTCCAAGGCATCTTTGTCGCGGCATCGAGCGACCCGGCCGGCCTGCCCGCTCTTTTGAGCCGCACCAATGAATTTCTGCTGGAGCGCACCGAGGGTGAAAAATTCGCCACCATGTTCTATTGCATTCTCGATCGCGATGGAACGCTGCACTGGACCAATTGCGGACACTGCGCCGGGATCCACGTGCGTCCGGGCCAGGGTTACGAGTTGCTGCGGCCCACCAGCATGCCACTCGGCATGCTGCCCGATGTCGCCTTTGAGGTCCGGTCTCTCAACATGCGGCCGGGCGATAAGATCTTCCTCTATTCCGATGGCCTGTCGGAAGCCCATCTTCCGCCCGGCGCCTCGGGCGGGTTTCACTTCTACGGGGAAGAACGGATCGGTGAAATTCTCCACGCGAATGAGCGGGAAACCCCGGCGGACATCCAGCGCGCCATGCTGCGGGACGTGCAGGATTTCCTGGGAGGCGCCGAGCAAACCGACGATGTCACCATGCTCGTTCTCGAGTACGCCCCAGCCGGCGCTGCATAGCGGGCCGAGGCGGCACCCGAATCCGCGCCGGCAAGTGCATGGCTCCGGCAATCCCGGCGCCCGGCGATCCTGATGGTAGAGTGGGGTCAAGCCATCGATACCGCAACACCACAACACACCCAGGGAGCGAACCTATGGAGCCATCGCATTGTCTTTCCCGGCGCGGCCTGTTGGGCGGCATCGCGCTGCTTGCTTCCACGAGGCTTGGATACGCCGGCGAGGAGCCTCTCTCCGGCGAGACGCCGCACTTCTGGTACCGCGGGCAGCCAGCCGGCAAGTACATCGATTCGCAGCGCGGGAACAACGCATTCGCCTATGAGCCCGGCAAGGTGCTTTTCTCCGAGGACAACAGCCGCACCTGGCCGCATAGCGCCGAATTTCCGGAAGCCGCCGATATCACCTTCAGCCACATATTCAAGAACGGCAATGTCCTCTTCGCCACCGGCGCGCGGCTCTACCTGAGCACGGACAAATTGAAAACCATTCAGCGCGTCACCGTAAAGGCGGAGGACGGCTCGGATTACCTTCCCCACACTCCGAAAAATCCAAGTCTGCCCGGCTGGTATTTCCATACCCTGCCCGGCATCGTCTCCTGGGATGTCGGCGGGCGGGAAATGATGGTGTGGGGTAACTACTGCAACGTGGTGGGCGGCGCTACTCCGGTCAGCATTTACTATTCGACGGATAGCGGCCGTACCGTAAAGATCGCATACAGCTTCGGACAAAATCCGTTCTTCACCGATAACGGAAAACCTGGCGGCGGAGAAGGCGGTACGCTGCTCGGCAATCCGAAGAACGCAATGCTGGCTCGCCACGTTCACTCGGTGGCGTACAACCCGGCGGAGAATGCGTTCTACGCCTGCACTGGCGACGGCACACGCTCCTGGGGGCCGGAATGCCACTGGATGCACGGGGTCTATGACGCCGCGCGGGACAAGTGGGATTGGAAGACGCTCGTCTCGGTGCCCTCGAACTCCCGCTTCAAATCCGGCGGTATCATTTTCGCGGAGAACAAGCTTTATTTCATCAGCGATTCGAACGGCCCAGAGCCCTACGACCGCGGCATTTTTCGCTGTGACGCAGCCGATCTCACGAACCCCGGTAAGCACAAACGGCTTTTCAATCCAGGGGTGGAATCGGCCAATATGATTATCCAGAATGACGTGATTCTCGCCTCGCATTGCGCGCCCGCCTCGCCGCTCGCGAACGGCTTTATCGTTTCGAACGACATGGGCAAGACCTGGGCGCAATATGACCTCAAGGAATTCGGAAGCCGCTCTCCGGTACGGTTCCACGAGATGAACGGCGAAGGCTGGTTTCGCGCGGATCTTCGGAAGGGGTGGATCGACAAAGCGGACGTCATCTTCCTCAAGCCCAAACCGCATTCCACCGGGCGGCGTGGATGACTGGCGGCCAGGCTGCCCGGAGGCGCGCTTCGTGACGGCTTCCCTCGCGGACAGGAAGCGTCGCGGCCGCGTTTGCCGCGGAGATTTACCCAATTACCGGAAACTGAAGGAGGAACACTGTAATGAGACCACTGGATGCGCGAGGCTCTGACCGTGCCGAGGCGCTTCCAAATTCCCCGGCTCCAAAGGAATCCGAGCCCAAGGAGACGGCATCCGAATCCGAGACCGGCAGGATCATGAAGCTCAGCGCGGCGGATGCGCTGAAGCTGTTGACGGACCCGGCATCCTCGCGCTTCCAGAAATCAAAGGCGTGCATGCGCCTCTCGATGGTGGCGGATCGGAACACGATCTCCGCGCTTGCGTCGCTGCTCGGCGACCCGAAGTATAACCACTATGCCCGCTTCGCTCTCGTCCCCATCGAGGATTCCGCCGTCGATGACGCCCTCCGGGCGGCCCTCTCCACACTGGAGGGCTCCCTCCTGATCGGCGTGATCGATTCGATCGGCGAGCGCAAGGATGCTGGCGCCGTCGAAGCGCTCACCGCGATGATCTACAAGCCGGGCATCGATGCGGCCCGGGCTTCCGCCGCCGCTCTCGGCCGCATCGATGGGCCGGAGGCCACCGCGGCCTTGCTCGACGCTCTCGCCAAGACGAGAGACTCTCTTCAGAGCGCGGTGGCTTCCGCGTGCCTGGCCCGAGCGGAAGATTGGCTCGCCGGGGGAAATCGCGATGAAGCCATCGGGCTGTATCGGCGTCTCACACAGCCAGACATTCCCAGGGCCGTGCGCTTTGGCGCCATGCAAACTCTTGCCAGCCTGGAGGCCCCTGGCGGGCCCTTGAAATAACCAGGCAGCCGGTTTGAGACGGGCTTCGTGAATGCGCCGGTGGGAGCCGGATTTTTGCGCGCCGGAGGGCAAAATTGCTAACAGCGGCTGGTTTGCCTGTTAGCATAGATCCAAGCAGCCATCATGCAAGCGTCGCGATCACCACTCCTGGTTGTCGCCGCGGTCATCAAGCGGGGCGAAAAGTTCCTGATTGCACAGCGGCGTGAAGGGGGAAGTTTCCCTCTGAAGTGGGAGTTCCCAGGCGGCAAACTCGAGCAAGGCGAGACTCCCAAGGAAGCGCTTCGCCGCGAACTGATGGAAGAGTTGGGGATCGACGCCACCATCGGGCAGGAACTCGCCCGTTACGAATGCCGGTATCCGGTCCAGCGCCCCCCCGGCAATCGCACCGTTGGATCTCGCACGGTGGTGCTGCTTTTCTTCGAAGTCTTGAAATTTCTGGGCACGCCGCAAAATCTCGCCTTTGCGCAGTTCTGCTGGGAAGACCGGGCGAATCTGCGAAGTTACGATTTTCTGGACGGCGATCTGGATTTTGTAAGGCGTCTGGCGAACGGCCAGTACGTACGAGACTAACCCGCGGTGGCCGCCGCTCCGATGGCTGTGATGTCCCACAACGCCACGCCGCCCACAATGCCGGAGATGTTGGGAATCTTTTCCGCGAACGGCGGCAGCACGAAATCGATGTGCTCGGCATTCCCTCCGCCGAGGAGAAGGCGGTCACAATAGAAAAGATCGAACAATTGCGAGATGGCTTTCTGCAATTGCTTGTTCCACTTCTTCTTGCCGCTTTCCTCCAGTGCTTTCTGGCCGAGGTGCTCTTCGTAGGTCTTGCCGTTCCGAAACGGGTGATGGGCCAATTCCAGATTCGGCAGAGAGACGCCATCGATGAACAGCGCCGATCCGAGCCCGGTGCCGAGCGTGATCACCAGTTCCACACCCTTGCCGGAAATGGCGCCAAAACCCTGGACGGTCGCGTCATTGGCCACCCTGGCCGGGCGCTTTAGCAGCCTTGAAAGCTCGTTTTCAAGCGGGAACTGCTTCCAGAGCGGGTCGAGATTGGGCGCTGTCTCAATGACTCCGTGCCTCACGGCCCCTGGGAAGCCGGCGGAAATACGTTCGAAATCACCCAGTTTCGCCGCAAGATCCTCAATCGCCGCAAGGATCGCGGCTGGCGTGGCGGGCCGCGGTGTCTTCGTCCGCTCCCGGGGCGTGACCGGCTGGCCCGCCTCGTCAAGCACCATGGCTTTCACTTTCGATCCGCCAATATCAACGGAGAGGGTCCTGGTCATCGATCGCCTCCTGGGCAAGGCTGCCCTTCACTGAAGTGCGGCGGGCCGCGACGCCCCGCCAGTGGGTATTTTACTTGATCGCGCTCAGTGTAGCCCGGCCGCCGCGAAGTGGTTTACCGGCCCCTGGCCGCGCCCGAAGCCGGGGTTCGTTCGGATCGCTTCGGTAATAAAGCGTTTCGCCACCGCCACGGCCGCGGGCAGCGCCATGCCGCGCGCAAGACACGACGTGATCGCCGCGCTGTAAGTGCACCCGGTGCCGTGCGTGTGCGGCGTCTCGATGTGCGCGGCGGGAAACTCGTGGATCGCGCCCTCGAAGTAGAGAATATCCCGAGCCTCACCCTCCAGGTGGCCGCCTTTTACCAGTACGGCTTTCGGCCCCATGCCGGCGATCCGCTCGGCCGCCTGCTTCATGCTGTCCGCATCGTTGATCTCCATGCCAGTAAGAGCGGCCGCCTCGAAAAGATTGGGTGTCACCAGGTAGCAGACCGGGAGCAGCGTTTCGCGTAACGCCTCGTAGGCTGGCGGGGGGAGCAGCGGCGCGCCGTGCTTTGAAATCATCACCGGGTCGACAACCAGCGGAAATTTGAAGCGGGCGGCTTCCCCGGCAACGGCCGCGATCATCTCCGCGCTTCCCAATGCGCCGGTCTTGGCCGCGCCGGGGGGAATATCGGCAATCACCGTGCGAATCTGGTCGGCAACCATACCCGGCGACATCACCTGCACACGGCTCACGCTCGTCGTATTCTGCACCGTCAGCAGGGTAATGGCGGCCTCGCCATAAACACCGAACTGGTGAAACGTCTTGAGATCCGCCTGAATGCCGGCCCCGCCGCTAGGGTCGGATCCGGCGATGGTCAGTGCAACCGCGCGGTGCGGTTCGTGCTTCGAGGGGGTAGCGTCGGTGATCGGCATGCGAAAACCGCGGCGGGAGAGGCCGCCGCTGATTACCATTTTGCGGGACCCGCGCTGTTTTCCCAACTTAGCCTGAGAATATTCCCGCCGCGGGGAGACTAAATCTCAGAGACGCGGCTCCTCAAGTCTGGGAGCTTCGGCGAGGGAGATGCCGGCCGTGGACGGAATCGCAGTGCCAAAATTCAGGGCGCGGGCAGCGCTCCGATGGAGAACCCGCCTGTGCGCCGCGCTGCTTTCCCTCGGGCTCGCCGTGCAGCCAGTCTTCGCGCAAGCAGTCTCGCCGGCGAAGCCCGCGCCGGAACAAGCCGCGCCAGCCCGTCTTGAAATCAAGGTTCTTACCCCCGTGCCGATGTCGGAACCCGCGGGCGCTCTGTCGGCGAACCGTATCGCCGTGCGGATTGTCGACGGATGGGGCATGCCGGTGCCGGGGGCGACCGTCAGCTTTCGCCTGCCCGAAGCCGGACCCGGCGGTGTTTTCCTGAACGGTTTGAGCACGGAAATCGCGATTAGCGACCGCGAAGGCGGGGCGGCGGTCCAGGGCTTCGAGTGGCGTGCCGAGCCGGGCACGAGTTTCCTGCACATCATCGCGGCATACGGTGCCATTCGCACCGGAGCGATGGTGGAACTGCAACTCACGCCGAACGCGCTAAACGCACCAAACGCGGCCGTGGCAAGCGAGAGTTCACGGGCGTCGTCCGAGGCCGCAAACCCCTCCTCTTTCCCCTTGCCCTCCTTGCCCGGCGAGAGCCGCGCCGCGCGGAAAGCCGCTGCCCCATCGAACGGACACGAATCGAGCGAACGGCCAACACGGGACGTGCTGGGCCGGCAAGCGGACGAAGCCACGCCGGAACACAGCGTCCCAGGCGCGGCCGTGCCCAACCCCAGGGCGCCCGCGCCGCGCGAGATGCGCGCCGAGGCGCTGGCGGAGGATGATTCAGCCGCGAATGCCGCGAATCCCCCGGCTTATGTGACCGTGAAACGGAAATCCGGCGGCGGCAAGACTCTGCTGATTCTCGGGGTAGTGGCGGCCGCGGCCGGCGGCGCGCTCGTTGCCGGCATGGTGAGCCGCGGCTCTTCGTCCGGCACGGGCGGCAACGGCGGCCCGAATCCGGCGGATATCGTCATCGGAAGCCCAAGCATCACGGTCAGCGGAGCGGGGCGCTGATGCGGACGCTCTGGCTTCTTCTGCTGCTGCTTCCCGCGCCTCTGCTGCGCGCGGAACTGCAATTGTGGCTGGTTGGCGCGACGGAAGACCCAGTGACGTGGACCATGGTTCCGGGTTTCCAGTCCAGAGAACTGCCAAACGGCTCTATCTTGGATTTGAACGACATCGTCGGCGCGTTTCCCGACAACTACCTCCTGCATTTGCGTTTCGAGCTTCGCAACCCCGCCGGCAACGCGTCCGAACCAGTAAGCATCTTTCGCCTCCAGGACAGTGCCGTCCAGGGTGCTTTTAACGCTCTCTGGACGGCCCTTCCCGGCTTCGTGGTGGCCGGAAGCAAATACACGTTCGAGATTGCCTTCGTTCCCCCAAAACCCCGGGACTACCAAGCCATTCTGGTGATTGACAACCGGGTTTACACGCTCCGCGGCTCCGCGTCCGTGCGCACGGTGATGTATGAGAAGGATAGCCTCGGCGAGCGGCAGGTCATCAACGGCTCGGCCTCGGATTTTGGGAAAGTCAGCCTGGGGCAAAGCTACATCAAGAGCTTCAAGATCACGAATCCCCCGAACGCGCGGCCGTGCGTCATCGCGCCGCCCATTCTCGATGGGGAAAGTTCCATTTGGTCGTTGCGGAACGCGCCGGCATCCAACCGCACGGTGCCGGAGAACGGTGTTTACGAGTTCAGCGTGGAATTTCATCCAACCCGTGACGGATTGCTGAATGCATCCCTCACGGTGGATGGACGCACCATCAAGCTGGTGGGGGAGGGCTTGGCCGTGGCGGCGCCGAACTTCAACTTGCTGCCCTCCGCCACCGACCTCGACAGTGACGATGAAGCCGAGGCGCGGATCGAACTGCTTTCTCCCGTGGCGCAAGCCGTGAGCGGCACCCTTGTTTTGGTTTTTGAGAAAGACGCAACGGACATGCCCGACGACACCGTCATCCAGTTTATTGAGAACGGCGGCCGCACGATCGGGTTCAGCGTGCCCGCCGGAGCCAGCAAGGCCCTGTTTGGAGATCGCAAGAGCGATGCGGCTCGTTTTAAGACCGGGACGGCCGCGGGCAAGATCCGTCTGGTGGGGAAGCTGGACCAGTGGGAAAACAACGTACAGCTCAATATCCGCTCCGACGCCCCGAAGCTGGTTTCAGGCGATCTCGAACGGCGGCCAGGCAAGCTCACGGTCTCCGTCGGCGGCTTTGATAACACACGCTCGGCGTCACGGGCCATCTTCCGTTTCTTTGACGTAAACGGCCAGAGGATCGGCGATGCAGCGGGCGCGGAAGCGGCCATCGGAGACATTTTCAGCGGGTTTTTTCAGGCATCCTCAACCGGCGGCGTCTTTGCGATGCAAGCAATCTTTCCCGTTCAGGGCGACGTGAACGCCATCTCCAGGGTGGATGTGCAACTGCGCAACAAACTGGGGATCTCGCAAACGCTTGTGGTGCGCTAGCCCGATCGCGAGTTCCACCCGGCCACATTCCGTCCGGAATGTGATACGCGCCCCCCCGCGGGATACAATCAACCATAACCGGAAGCGTTTGACCCAAAACGTCGCCTCCGGCTTGATACTTTCATCCAACTCGAGGCCGCTCCTTTATGCGATTCCCGATTCGTTTCTTCTGCCTGCTGGCGTTTCTGGCCAGCCTCGCCGCCACTCAGCCGCTGCCGCGCGGCGATGACGCTTTCCTTCCCGAGAAACTTGCCGCGATAAAGCCGCGCATGCAGAGCTTTGTTGACGATGGCTCCATCCCCGGCGCGGTCTCCATGATCGTGAAGGATGGGAAAGTGGCGCATCTCGAGGCGGTGGGTTTCGCGGATATCGAAGCCCGGAAGCCGATGCGCACGGATACGATCTTCCAGATCATGTCCATGACCAAGCCGATCACGGGTATCGGCGTCATGATTTTGATGGAAGAGGGCAAGCTAAGCATTCATGATCCGGTGGAGCGGTACCTGCCCGAATTCCAGAATCAGTGGATGGTGGCGGCTCGTGACGGCCGAAAGGAAATGACGCTGGTACGCCCCTCCCGCCCCATTACCTTGCTCGACTTGCTGACCCATACCTCCGGCATGTCCGGCGGTATGCCGGAAGGAATGAGGGATTTTCTCTCCAAGATGGACCGGCCGCTCGGCGAAGCGGTGGCCGCTTACGCGCAAGTGCCGTTGCAGTTCGAGCCCGGCTCCCGCTGGATGTATTCGAACATGGGTATTGATACTCTCGGCCGTATTATCGAAGTGGCTTCCGGCATGAAATACGAAGACTTCCTGAAGCAGCGAATCTTTGACCCGCTCGGAATGAAAGATTCGTTCTTCTATCCCCCCGCCGAGAAGCAAGGTCGCATCGCCATGCTCTATGGCCGCCGCAACGGCAAGTGGCAAAAAGAGGGAGCGGACTCCCTGGGCGGCGATCCCGGGAAGTTCCGGGCGGGAGCAAAATATCCGGGTCCTTCGTTCGGACTATACTCCACCGCCGAAGACCTCTCCCTGGTTACCCAAATGATGCTGAACGGCGGAACCCTCAACGGCAAGCGCATCCTTTCCCCGGCGACGGTCAAAATGATGACCACGCTGCAAAATGGCCGGATGGAGCCCTCCGGCCACAACACCGGGCAGGGCTACGGGCTGGCCTGGACCGTTGCCAAGGATCCCCGCTTCGAAGTGATTCTTCGCCCGAAGGGAACCTATGGCCACGGCGGCGCGTTTGGTACGGATTACTGGGTGGATCCCGAGCATCAGTTGATTGGAATCTTCATGATCCAGATAAGCACGGGAGACCGGCATGAGGAGAAAGTGCTATCGCAGATGGCGGTGGCGGCGTTGAAATAACTGAAAGGCGGGTAAGCAATGAAGGATCTCTTTGGCTGGCGCGCGTTCCGATTGACCACGCGGCTCTCCATTCTGGCGGCGGGAATCTTGCTGCTCGGCTCCTGTACAGTGCAAGAGCCCGCCAGCCCGCCAGCCGAGCGCTCACCCCAGCCCGTGAAGATTACCGCCTTCTACCCCGGCCAGCCCTCCGTGACGCCGGGGGAACAGGCCCAGTTCTGCTACGGCGTCGAAAATGCCGTGAGCGTAAGATTGGAGCCGCCGGTCGCGGAGATTCGCCCGCTCACGACGAAGTGCGTCTGGTTCAGGCCCGGAAAATCCATGCCCCTTGCCCTTATCGCCACCGGCGCCGGCGGCGAGGAAGTACGGGAAACCATCCAGATTTCCGTGAAGGCGGGCGCGCCTCGCGCATCCAGCGTGAACATCCCCGAAGAGGCCCCTAGCACCGAAAACAGGTTGATCGAAGCCTTTCTCGCAACCGCTACGCGTATTCCGCCGGGGGGAACCACGACGATCTGTTATGTGCTTCGCGAATCCGCGACGCTCCATCTCGAACCCGCCATGGGAGACCTCGGTGGCGATCTGAAGAAATGCATCATCGCCCGGCCCGCCACGACGACGCGCTATACGCTCACCGCGACGGCCGGCGGCGAAACCGACACCGCGAGCGTCACGATCGAGGTGAAATAGAAAGGCCGCGCCGGCGATAGCGAAGACGCCGGATTGGGCATCTTGCGGCCCCCGATTCTTTCACGATAGACTTACCCGGTTCGGGCTTTGAGCCGTAGTGCAAGCCATGGGAGCCGCTGCGTGAATCTTTCCGGGGTCGATTACCTCATCCTCCTTCTCTATTTCGCCTTCACCATGGGTATCGGCTGGCTGGTGAAGAGAACGGTTTCGAGTTCGGAGGATTTTCTCACGTCGGGCCGGTCGGTACCGGTCTGGATCACATCGCTGGCCTTCATCGCGACGAACCTGGGCGCGCAGGAAGTGATCGGCATGTGCGCGTCGGGCGCCAAGTACGGCATCATGACGTCGCACTTCTACTGGATCGGCGCGATTCCGGCAATGGTCTTCGTGGGCATCTTCATGATGCCCTTTTATTGGAGCAGCAAGGCGCGCTCCGTGCCGGAATACCTGAAGCTGCGTTTCGACGAAAAGACGCGCGGGTTGAACGCCATCACGTTCGCGCTGATGACGATCTTTTCTTCGGGGATTTCGATGTACGCGCTCGGGCTGCTCTTCCAGATGGTGCTGGGCTGGAGCTTCGAGGAATCAGTGCTGCTATCGGCCGCCATCGTGCTCGTCTACACCTATCTCGGCGGGCTCACCAGCGCCATCTATAACGAAGTGCTGCAGTTCTTCCTGATCGTGATCGGCTTTGCGCCGCTGGCGATTCTGGCGGTGAACAAGGCCGGCGGATGGGAGGGGATGAAAGCGAATCTCGACCCCGCGATGGTGCATTCCTGGAAGTATATGGGGCATGCCTCGGAAAACCCGATGGGCCTCGAGGTGATCGGCCTGGCGATGGGCCTGGCCTTTGTGATGAGCTTCGGCTATTGGTGTACGAACTTCCTGGTGGTCCAGCGCGCCATGGCGGCCGATTCCTACGAAGCGGCGCGGAATACTCCGCTGATCGCGGCGTTCCCGAAGATGCTGATGCCCTTCATCGTGATCGTTCCAGGTATGGCCGCGGTGGCGCTGGCCTCGAGCCTGAGCGGCTACCAGATGCCCGCGGGCCCGGATGGCGCGGTCAATTATGACCTTGTTCTCACCACCATGATGGCGGAATTCTACCCTAGCGGCATGCTGGGTATCGGCATCACGGCGCTGCTCGCCTCCTTCATGTCGGGCATGGCGGGAAACGTCACGGCGTTCAATACGGTGTTCACCTACGACATCTACCAAAGCTACATTCGCCGGAATGCACCGGATTCCCACTATTTGTGGGTTGGAAGGATGACCACCATCGCGGGCACCATTCTCTCCATCGGCGCGGCGTATGTGGCGCGCCAGTACAATAACATTAACGACATTCTCCAACTGGTCTTCAGCTTTGTGAATGCCCCGCTGCTCGCCACCTTCCTTCTGGGCATGTTCTGGAAACGCACCACCTCGAACGGAGCTTTCTGGGGCCTGCTGCTCGGCACTTTCTCGGCCGCGGCCACGCACGGGCTCACCGTTGCCGAGAACAAGGGCGGATGGCTGGGAACGAGCGTCTGGGAGTTCTCCTCGAGCATGGCGCAGAATTTCTGGATTGCCATCGTCGCCTGGACGGTTTGCTTCGTAATGACGATTGCGATCAGCCTCATGACCACGCCGAAGACCGACGCCGAACTCAAGGATCTGGTGATGGGTTTCACGGAGCACCCGCCGGAACTCGACCTGCCCTGGTACCGCCGCCCGGTGACGCTCGGTGCCATCGTTTTGGTCTGCTGCCTCGTTCTGAACATCTATTTCTGGTAGGAAACACATGAGCGACTTGCGAACACCGGTGGGCATCCTCTTCCTCCTATTTGGGGTGATCGTGACCGGCCTGGGGCTGTTTGGCTCCCATAATACGGCCCCGCTGACCGATGCGAACGTGAATCTCTACGCGGGCGTCTTTATGCTGCTATTCGGGGGAGGGATGTTATGGCTGGGGTTGCGGCGCGCCTCCTAGAACAGTTGCGAGCGCGGGGAAATCCAGCGCCGGCGCGCATTTTCCAGGCGCCGGGGCGCGTGAACCTCATCGGCGAACATACCGATTACAACCTGGGGTACGTTCTCCCGATCGCGCTCGATCTTGTTTCCACGGCAGCGATCGCCCCGCGCGCGGATGGAGCGCTGCGCGTCACGTCGCTGAATATCGGCGAAACGCGCAAAATCGTGGCGTCGGAACTCGCCAGCCTCTCCCCAAGCAAACACTGGAGCGATTACGTATTCGGCGCGGCGAAGGAAGTGCTGGCGCTTGGCTATACGGTGGAAGGCGCGGATGTTGTGATCGAAAGCGCCGTTCCCGTGGGAGCGGGGTTGAGTTCCTCCGCGGCGATAGAAGTCTCAAGCGCCCTGGCGTTCCTGAACGGCCGGCCGATCAGCAAAATGGAGCTCGCCAAGCTGGCCCGCCGCGCGGAGAATCATTTCGTGGGCATGCCCTGCGGCATCATGGACCAGTACGTTTCCGTCTTCGGCGAAGCGCATCGCGCCATTCAAATCGATTGCCGGAGCCTGTCCCACGAAGCGGTTCCGCTGCCGCCCGATGTAAGCGTGATGGCGGTGAATTCCATGGTGAAGCACGACCTGGGGGCCACCGCCTACGCGGCGCGGGTGCGGGAATGCGCCGAGGCGGTCTCGGTTTTTCAGCGGCACGCTGGAAACATCGAATCGCTGCGAGACGCCGGCCCCGAACAATTTGCGCGCTGGAGCGGCCATATCCCCGAACTCTCGCGCCGTCGCGCGCGGCACGTTGTCACCGAGAACGAACGGGTGCTCGCATTCCACGAAGCTTCCATGGACCACGACCTGCCGGAAATGGGCAGGCTGTTCCACCGCTCTCACGAGAGCTTGAGGGACGATTACGAAGTCTCCTGCGAGGAATTGGATTTTCTGGTCGAGACCGCAATGGCTTTTGAGGGCTGCTACGGGGCCAGGATGACCGGCGGGGGGTTCGGCGGATGCACCGTGAACCTGCTGCGCCCGGATGCCGTGAAGGAGTTCCAGGCCGTGATGGACCGTGCCTACCGCGCGCGCTACGGGATCTCGCCCGCGTTTTATGAATGCCGCCCGGCCGCCGGCGCGCGCGAACTCCTCCTTCGCTGAGTAGCGGCGGCCCGCGGACCCATGGATCGAGAGGCGTGGCGAAGCCGCCTCCCAGCGCCCAGACCCGTGTCCAGAGCTTAGGGCTTCTTGGCCGTCTCCTCGTCGGAGTGCGCCGAATACTGGCTTAGTGGCGGCTTCAATTGAATGTGACCGGTGCGCTTCTCTTCGTACTTGCGGTAGAACTGCGAGATATACTCCTCGA
>CAZXBZ010000043.1:0-6394 GCA_964639135.1 uncultured Solibacteraceae bacterium
CTCCTCACTGAATCGGCTCTTCTTCATCCCTTCCTGCCTTTCCTTGTTTTTCAAGTTGAGGCTGGCGTAGTTTTCCGGGAGCAGGTCATGTCCACCGCCAGCCTCACGCACTCCCGCGCGTACTCATCCACCATGTATGTCCCAAAAACGTAGCCTATCCTTCGAGGACACGAACGGCTTCGAGGCGGAGTCTCACCACCCAGGCGCGTGGCAACGATAGCTTAAGCCGCCGGCCGCTTCTGGGTTGATCGGGACACCGGCAATACCAGGGAAATCCGCTGGTACGGAACCTTCGGAATGACGGAACCGCGAGGTCCCCGTTCAGCTTCACGAATCCGTACCGCTCCATGGTTTTCAGCGTGCGTGAGAGGTTCGATTTTTGCCGACCGGTCAGTTCCGCCAACCGCGTCAGCGATTCAGGCGCTTGGACGGCGATTATTTCGAGAACTGCCCAGTTGCGATCGGACAGCACCCGGGCAAAGTTCTCCGCCGATGTGAACCACACCTTCGGCTCGTCCACGGTTAGTAGGCGCTTTCCTTGTCCTTCAAATATCCGTCCACCTCGGCCCAGAAGTCCACGATCAGTGTTGCGGCGTCTTTTATCGGTGGCCGCGCCTTGCCCCACGATTACGGACGACTGCCGGCTCCAGCGCCTTGTTCCGTGCTACCTGGTCTTTCCGATACCACCAGAACGACTCGCCCCGCCCCCCGTTTTTCCTCCAGGTACTTGTGCGCCTCGGCGATTGCCGACAATGGGAATCTGTGGGCAATCTCAAAACCCGGCCACCCGCCGGCCAGCGCGGCATTCAAGTCGCGGGCAGCGGCAGCCTTCGCTTCGGCTGGAAAATCGTCGCTACCGAGGAAGTACACTCGAATATTCTTGAAGAGCAACTCCCAGAAGGGCATCAGCGACCGCGGCCTCCCAGCCGCATAGGCCGCGATAGAGCCGCCAACCGCGAGGAGTTCGGTATCGGCGTCAATGTTCGCGTCGAATGCAACCTCCACGATGTGCGCCACGCCCTCTGGGGCGAGCGTACGGATCCGGCTCACGACTTCCTCGGCGGGGACGCCGTCCGTTCGGACAACCCCGTGGGCTCCGGCCCGCGACGCTATCAACTCGTCATGGCCCGAACGTACCGTGGCGAGAACCCGGGCTCCAGCCCGGCGGGCCAGTTGAATGGCGCATACGCCGACGGCGCCAGCACCGCCCTGCACCAGCACTACGCGGCCTTCGACCGGTCCCGCCGCGTGGACGCAGCGGTGGGCGGTGATGCCGGGTATGCCGAGGCAGGCCCCCTGCTCAAAAGGTGTCTCGCCGGGAAGCGGCACGGCTTGGGCGGAGGGGACGGTGACGTACTCGGCCGCAGTACCGAACGGCCGGTAGCTCTGGGCGCCATAGCACCATACGCGCTCTCCGACCCGTGACGCCGGCACGCCGTCTCCCACACGGTCGATGATTCCGGCCCCGTCGCTGTGAGGGATCACGCGGGGATACGGCATTCCATACCCGTAAACGTTCAGGCGCTTCTGCAAATCACCAGGATTGATACCCGACGCGGCGACGCGAATACGAACCTCGCCCGGTCCGGGCTCGGGAGCCGGCATGTTCCCAACTACGAGGACGTCATCAGCGGAGCCTTGTTTTTCGTACCAAGCCGCTTTCATGAGACCAGTTTATCCAGCGTCGCGCCTCAGCCCACGCCTGGCGGCGGTTACCGGGGTTGAATCAGTGCAAGGCGCACTGGAACCGCACCCTTGTTCCAGCTATTGTGGCCTCTCCCGCGAGTGCCGGTGGTCAAAATGCAAGCGCCGGGATGCGGTGTGAACTCCGTACCGTCTCCGGCTTGATATCCCATCTCGTCCGCAAGGCGTATGACCCATTGCTCCGCGGGGCTGGGATGCCAGCGGCCCGGGGCCCGTCCACGGCATTGCCGAGACCGTGGACATTCTGGGTGCTTTGAGCAACGGTTCCGAACAACGGCTCTGGACCGGTGACATGGAGGCCGGGGGGTCGCGCGGCCGCTATCTGTTTGAAGCGGCGCACGTTTTGCCGCGTCTCGCGCTACACTGGTAAAGGCTTTTTCCAAGCTCCTTCCTGGGCCGGGATGGCGGAACTGGCAGACGCACCAGACTCAAAATCTGGCGAAGTTCACTCTTCGTGCGGGTTCGACCCCCGCTCCCGGCACCAACGCTCCGGCACCCGCCGCCGCATCCGACCGTGGCTTGGTTCACGGCCGGAGCAGCCGGCTTCGGTCTAGTGGATCGTGTCAGAGCCGCCGGCATAGCGCTCTTAAAATTTGGAGAGCGGGCCGCGATTCAGATAACTTGAGAGAAGGACCCTCACGGAGCGACTCAGAATGCCCCGTCCGGAAACCAATCATAATGCTCCCCAGCCGCGCTCCGATTTCTGGAGGTGCGCGGTTCCGGGTATCGCTCTGCTTTTGTTTCTTCTGGCCAGCCTCTCTGGATCCGCGTTTTCCCAGGTCTCTCCCGACGACGCAACCCCTCCGGAAGAGACAGCCGCCCCGGCCGCCGTGGCCGGTGATGCGCCAACCGCCAGCGATGCCGCCGCGCCGAAAGAGACCCCCGCGGCGAGTGAAGCGGCTCCGGCGCCCTCCAGGCGCTCTATCCGCACCCGCCCTGCCGCCAGGAAGCCGTCCACTCCCGCGAAACCGCCGCCATCGCCACCCGGCCAGGACGAGACACCGGAAGAGAACCCGGAGGAAACCGTTGAGCCTCCCCCTCCCCTTCCAGCCACGCCTCTATCCGAACTTGCGCCCCCGCCGCTGATTCTTGCGCCGCCGCCCCCGCCACCACCTGAAGCGGAACCAGAGATCGGCAGACCGTTCAAGACAGCTTCGGAAGTCATTCGGGTGATTCTGGGCCTCGTGGCCCTCCTTGCCCTGGCGGCGCTGGGGGCGCACCCCAAGGTGCGGAGAATGGAGCGGCGGCTCCGCCTGAGCGGAGTGATCACCGCCGGATTACCGTTCGTAATTATTGGATACGTGGCCAGCCTGCCGGCGATTGGCGTACTGCCCGATACCGTATTGTGGGTGCTGCGTCCCGTATTGGTTCTTGCTCTGGGCTGGATTGGTTTTGTCGTCGGCTTCCGATTCGACGCGGCAACCCTGGGAGCGATTCGCCGCCCGGTGGCAACCTCCGCATTCTTTGTCGGAGCCGTTACCTTCGCTTCCATACTGGTCTGCTGCGGTCTGCTGCTGCTTGCGGTGGAGCCATCCTCTGAATCAGGCGCTTTCTTCCGGGACGCCATTCTAATCGCCTCCGCGGGCAGCGTCATCGCCCATCGCGGACCCCACGTTCCCGTGCGCCGCGAGGGCGGAGGTCCGGCGGATCCGATCTGGGGAATCGTACACCTCCAGCAACTGGTTGGCATCGCGGGCTTGCTGATTGTCGCCGCCTACTTCCGGCCTAACGACGCCGGATTGATGTGGCAGTTGCCCGGAACGGCGTGGCTGTTCATCGCGCTGGGAATGGGCACGGCGGTGGGTGGAATCGTTTACGCGGCGGTAAGCAGCGTGAAGCCGGGTCCGGAATTTGTGGTTGTGCTGCTTGGCTCGGTGGGAATCACGGCCGGAATGGCCGGTTTTCTTCACCTCTCCCCCATCGTGGTTTGCTTCATCGCCGGCTTTGTGGTGGCCAATCTGCCGTTCCGCACGAGGGCGCTGGCACGGTCTATCCTGGTCCGTCTGGAGCGGCCTATTTATCTGGTTTTTCTGCTGGTTTCGGGATCGCTGCTTCGCATCGGAGACTGGCGAGGTTGGGCGGTCATGCTGCTTCTCATCGCGGCCACAATCTTGGGCAGACGCCTATCGTGGGTGGTTTGCCGCAAGCGGGGCGCTTTTACTCCCTCGAACGAAGAAACGCGCCGTCTGACCTTGGCGCCACTTGGTGCGCTCTCCGTCGCGGTGGCCGTGAATGCCCAGTTGCTCTATTACGGGCAGGCGATTTCATGGCTGGTTACCGGCGTAATCGGCGCCTCCATCGTGACGGAAGTGCTGGTGCAATTCGCCGCCAGGGGGCTCCTGGGTGGCGGTGCGGCCGAAGCGGCGTCCGCGGAACCGCTGGAAGGGCCGGTGTCGTAAGCCATGCGAATCTTTCTGCTGATTGTCTTCGCGGGATTGATGCACGCGACGCGGTCGTTCGCGCCGCAAGCCGGAGACGGCGCGGGGGCTGGCGCCGGAGCCGCCGGAACCGCCGTGGCCTGCGGCTACCTCCTGCTTTCCGCGCTGTTCGCGGGCAGCATCTTCAAGTCGTGCGGACTCCCCCGTCTGACGGGCTATCTCGCCACCGGTATCATCGCGGGGCCGCAAGTTCTGGGGCTGGTCTCCATGCCAATGGTGGAGAATCTCGAGATCTTCAATGGCATGGCGATTGCGCTCATCGCGCTGACCGCCGGCGCGGAACTGGGCATCGGAGAAATGAAGCCGCTGCTCAAGAGTATCTTCTGGCTGATCGTCGTCGCCGTTCTCGGCGTCATGGTCACGCTCTCGATCACTATTTACTTGTGTCGTGACCTGCTCCCGTTCTTCGGCGACCTATCCCCCATCCAGGCCATGGGAGTCGCCGCCGTGCTGGGCGTCACCATGACGGCGCAATCGCCTGCCGTCGTGATCGCGCTGCGTTCCGAGATGCAGGCCGAAGGCCCGGTAAGCCGGACCGTGCTGGGGGTGGTTGTTCTTTCCGACCTCGTGGTCATTCTCATCTTCGCGCTGATTTCCTCGGTCACCAAAACATTCTTTGGCGACAGCGCCGACGCGCTTCAGACCGCCGGCAGCCTGGCTTGGGAGATTCTGGGGTCGGTCGGCGCGGGCGTGCTGGCGGGGTTGCTGCTGGCAACTTTCCTCAAGCACGTCAAGGGGGGAGCTGCCCTCTTTATTCTCACCGTGGCCTTCGTGATGGCCGAAGTCGGGCAGCGCATTGATTTCGACCCGCTCATCATCGCCTGCACCGCCGGCGCGCTGGTGAGAAACGCCACCCCATTCGGGCACAAGCTGCTGGAAGAGATCGAAGGCTCCTCGCTGGCCGTCTACGTGGTGTTCTTTGCCGTTACCGGAGCAACGATCCACCTCGATGCGTTGCGCATGGTGGGCATCCCAGCCGCCATCTTCGTGCTGGTGCGCGGAACCGGCTTCTACGGCTTCAGCTGGCTGGCCGGAACGATTGCCAAGGCCCCGATGGCCATCAGAAAATACGCCGGCTTCGGATTGATGCCCCAAGCGGGATTGGCTCTCGCGCTGGCCCTGCTGTTCTCAAGAACCTTTCCGGATCTTGGCGTCAGCGCCGCCGCCCTGGTCCTGGGCGGCGTCGCGATCAATGAGATGATAGCGCCGGTTCTCTACCGCTTCGCGCTGGTAAGAAGCGGCGAGGCGGGCGCCGCTCAGCAGCCCGATCTCGCGAGTCCGCGGAACCTTGCCATCGAGGAAGCCGGCTGACGGCGCCGCGAGGGGCGGGGCTTTGAGCTTTCGGCCCTCTCCGCTTTCTCTGGCCGCGAGCGCGCCGCGCGACCCCTCGGGGAGCGACGGTGGCCGAAGCATCCTACACTGGAAATTTGCATGAAGATAGCTCTGGCGCAAATCAACCCAACGGTTGGCGCGATCGAAGCCAACGTGGATCGCATGATCTCCGCCGCGCGGGAGGCCGCCGCCGCCGGCGCCCGGCTGGTGGTGTTCTCTGAACTGTCGGCGAATGGATATCCGCCCCGGGATCTGGTGGAGAAGGCGGCCTTCGCCCGGCAAACCGAAGCGGGGCTGGCCAGGCTCGCACGGGAAACCGCGCCGTGGAACGTGGCGGTCATCTGCGGTTTCGTGGGCAGATCGCGAAAGCCGGAAGGCAAGCGGCTCACGAACAGCGCCGCCTTTCTCGATGGGGGAGGGATTCGCTTTCAGCAGGATAAGATGCTGCTGCCCACCTACGACGTTTTCGATGAGCGCCGCTACTTTGAACCGGCCGGCCGGCAATCGATTCTGCATTTTGAAGGCATGCGGATCGGGCTCACGATCTGCGAGGATGCCTGGAATGAGATCGAATCCCCCGAGCGTCTCCTGTATCATCGCAATCCGATCGGTGAAATGGTAAACGAGGGGGTGGATCTTCTCATCAGCATCAACGCCTCGCCGTTCGAGATGGGCAAGCGGCAAACCCGGCGCGAATTGTTCCGTGGCATTGCCCGCCGGAGCGGCGTACCCCTGGTGTGGGTGAATCAGACGGGCGGCAACGACCAGTTGGTGTTTGACGGCAGCAGTTTCGCGGCCAGCGCCCAAGGCAGCGTGGTGGCGGCCGCGCGCAGTTTCGAGGAAGACCTCGTGTATTTTGATTCGCACGCGATGACGGGCGACCTGCGCGAAACCCACGCGGACGAATGCGAGGCGGTTTA
>CAZXBZ010000043.1:6404-14279 GCA_964639135.1 uncultured Solibacteraceae bacterium
ACGCGCTCGTGCTCGGCACAAGGGATTACATCCGCAAGTGCGGTTTTCAGAAAGTTCTGATCGGGCTGAGCGGCGGCCTCGATTCCGCGCTGGTAGCCGCGGTGGCGGTTGATGCCGTGGGGCCGGAGAACGTCACTTGCATCGCGATGCCGGGGCCTTATTCGTCGGATCACAGCCTCGCCGACGCCCGCGCCGCGGCCGCCGGGCTCGGCGTCCGTCTCGAAACACTCCCCATCACGAACGCTTACGATGAAGTGCTTCGCTCCCTCCGCCCGATCTTCGGCGATGCCGCCCGCGATATCACCGAAGAGAACATCCAGGCGCGCCTGCGGGGTCTCTCCCTGATGGCGCTCGCCAACAAGTGGAATGCGATCGTGCTCACCACGGGAAACAAGAGCGAGCTTTCGGTGGGCTACTGCACGCTCTATGGGGACATGTGCGGGGGGCTGGCCGTGATCGGCGATGTTCCGAAAACACTCGCATACAAACTGACGAGAATCGCGAACCAGCGCCATCACAACGCAATCCCCGAGAACATCTTTGTGAAGCCGCCGTCGGCTGAGCTGCGTCCCGATCAGAAGGATAGCGATTCGCTGCCGCCGTATGAAATTCTGGACCCGATTCTCCAGGCCTATATCGAAGCCTTCGAAAGTCCGGAAGCGATCGCGGCCGCGCTGGGACAGCCCGAAGATCTCGTGAGGAGCGTCATCCGCATGGTGGACCGCAACGAATATAAGCGCTGCCAGGCCGCCCCGAGCCTCAAGGTGACATCCAAGGCATTCGGCGCTGGCAGGCAATTTCCAATCGCTCAGCGTTTTCGCGAATAGCCGTCCGGAAAAAGCGATCGCCGCCGTGTGGTTCGTTCTCTCATGAAACTTTCATCTCTTGCCGCCGCTGCCGTAATCACTCTGGCGTCTCTCGCGCCGACCTCGCAAAGCCCGCCCCGTCTCGTGCCCGGCGAACTGCCGGGCGGCGCGCGTCAATTAGTAAATGGCTGGCGAGTGAAACCGACGGGCACGCAAATCAGCCTGGGAACGATGCCCATGGCGAGCGTGGTCTCCCCGGACGGCAAGTATCTGATCGTGCTGTCATCGGGCGCGGATTCTCCCTCTCTCACCGTACTGGAAGAAGCCACGCTGAAGGAGGTCGGGCGAACTCCTCTGGAAAGCGCGTGGCTGGGCCTTGCGATCAACAAGTCCGGCGACCGCGTGTATGCCGCCGGCGGTGCGCAACCCGCGGTTTTCGAATTCGCTCTTCAGGGAGGCATACTAACCCCGACACGGCGCATCGATCTTGCGGACCCGGCACAGCGGCATCCCGACGACTTCGCGGGCGATCTTGCGCTCTCGCCCGACGGCAAGCGCCTTTTTGTAGCCCAGATCTTGCGCAACGGAGTCGATGTCATAAACCTTGCCACCGGTAAAGTGGATGACCGCTTTGGGACGGGACGCCGCCCTTACCGCATCCTGCCACACCCGAACGGTGAGTACCTCTACGTGAGCTCCTGGGCGGACGGGGCCATCTACCGCCATCGTGCCGTGGGAGGGGAACTGGTGGATAAACTCGCGCTTGCGCCCCACACAACGGATATGCTCCTTGTGCCGGGGGAGCCTCCACTCGAGGAGGGCGGCGATGCGGAGGCAGAGGCGGCGCGCCGGTTCGCGGCCAGGATGTTTGTCACCGCCGGAAACACAAACAACGCCTATGAACTGGGCGTGGCGGAGAACGGCGCGCTCGAACCGATCGGCGCGATCCATCTCTCTCTCACGCCCCGGCAGCCGGCGGGAATGACTCCAAGCGCCTTGGCATACGACGCCGCGCGGCGGTGGCTCTACGTGGTGTGCTCCGATGCGAACACGGTAAGCGCGGTGGATGTCTCGATAGCCCGCCCGAACGTGCTCGGCTTCCTTCCCGCGGGCGAGTACCCGCTGGCGGCTCACGTCCTCTCAAAAGGAAGGCTGCTTACGTTGAACGCAACGGGAAGCGGATCCGTGGTTGCGGGGCTCGACGCCGAACGGCTCATACCCCTGACCCATGAAGTGCTGAACAACTCCCCGTACCGCGATGAGCGCCTGATCAACGCCGGCGTTCCCGCCGAGAACCCGATTCCGAATGTACCGGGAGAGGCTTCTCCCCTTAAGCACGTGATCTACGTGCTCCGGGGAGGCTCGGCCTACGACGAGACGCTCGGTGATCTGCCCCAGGGTAACGGGGAGCGCTCGCTCACGGTTTTTGGCGAGGCGGTTACGCCAAACCTTCACAAGCTCGCCCGGGAGTATACGCTCTTTGACAATTTCTATGCGAACGGCGCGCGATACGCGGAGGGCTGGGCTTGGGCAAGCGCGGCAATCGTGCCCGATTTTGTCCGCAGGATGCCGACTGGCCATGCGCCAGCCACCGATGCGGCCGCTACACCGCCTGGAGGCTACCTGTGGACGAATGCCTCCCTTGCCGGCGTTTCCATGCGCAACTACGGCTGGAGGGATGGAAGCCGGCCGGGGCCGCGCGGCGGCGCGTCCGCCGCGCAATCAGACGATCCGGTTCTTGAGAAAGCCGCCAACCTCGAGTACCGCGCGCTGGATCCGCGCCTTGGCGATGTGGATCGCGTGAAGGTCATCACCGGGGAACTGAGCGGCTATGAAAAAGCGGGAAGCCTGCCGCAATTATTGCTGATTCATCTCGGGAACAACCCTTCCGGCGATTCCGCCAGAGAAAGGAACGTCTCGCGCGAGCGGGCGGCGGAGAGCGACCTTGCCTTGGGCTTGCTCGTGGAATCGATTTCGAAGAGCCGTTTTTGGAGCGAGACCGCCATCTTCGTTCTCGGAAGCAATGCAGGGAATGGGCGCGACCACGT
Organism: uncultured Solibacteraceae bacterium; assembly: GCA_964639135.1. Classification (GTDB taxonomy): domain Bacteria; phylum Acidobacteriota; class Terriglobia; order Bryobacterales; family Bryobacteraceae; genus JACTMJ01. The sequence goes on from CAZXBZ010000043.1 coordinate 9,259, forward strand.
GCATCCCCAGCGGAGCACGGTGCTGGTGATTTCACCTTACGCGCGCCGGGGCGCGGTGGATTCGAACTTCTACAACACTACGTCCGCCTTGCGAACGATGGAACTGATCCTGGGTCTCCGGCCGATGACACAATTCGACGCGGGGTCATTCCCGATGTGGACCGCGTTTCAGGCGCGGCCGGATGTCCGCCCATACGCGCATGAAGCGCCGCGGCTGTGAGGCGCTGGTCCGAGGGACGTCCAGCGGCCCGCGTGAGAACGGCGGCAAGCGACGATAGACTGGGACTCGCGGGGAGGATGTCATCGTGAGACTGTGCGTGATCTGGAATCTGCATCAGCCTTCGGGCTGGCACGCCACGCAACGTCAGTTCGCCCTGCCCTGGACGCGCATCCACACTCTGCGGCATTTTCTTCCGTTCCTGCGCCTCACCGAAGAGTTTCCCGAAGCGCCACTCACCTTGGCTATCTCGCCCGCCGTCTTGCGCCAGTTGGAGCAGACGGCCCTCAAAGCCGTACACGAATCGATGCTTGATATTCACCGCAAGGCGGCGGCCGATTTGCGCCCGGCGGAGATTGCCGATCTTGTGGGTCTTGCCTTCAGCGCGACTCCCGAGGCGATCGCCCGGCCGTTTCCCCGGTGGCGCGCTCTCCGGCTGCGCTGGGAGGCCCAGCGCGGAATCGATTCCCGGTTTATCGAGACGCTGAACCGGGACGAGCTTCAGGATTTGCAGGCGCTGGTGCAACTGGGCTGGCTGGATGAATCGCTTCAGCGGCGCGTGCCGGATTTGATGCGCAAAGCCTGGGAGGGCGCGGCCTTTCTTCCGGAGGACGCCCAGCGGCTGGCCGGCCTGCAACTGGAAGCAATGCTCGAATGCCTGCAACTGTTGCGCGAGCGTTGCCGTTCAGGCGAGATCGAATACCTGGGCGCGCCGCTGCACCGCGCAGTGCTCCCGCTGCTTACGGGCGAGGCCGGCGACTATGCCTATCCGGAAGACGCCCGCACGCAAGTGATGCGCGGGCTGCGTATTCAATTTCTGAATTTTGGTACCCGGCCGTCCGTGATGTATTTGCCGGAGGGGGCAATCTCCGACCAATCCGCGGCTTTGCCGCCGAAGGCTTGCGTGGATCTGGCCGTGGCCAGTTCGCGCGTGCTGGCCGAATCTCTCGGCCGGACTCCCACCGAAAGCGAACTCCTTTCCCGCTGGGAGTATCAAGGTCTCGGCCTGCTGTTTTCCGACACCGGGATTGAAAACCAGATGCGCTTCGTCTACCCACACCTGGACGCGGCAAAGGCGCTGGACGATTTCCGGCAAAGGGTGGAACGCATCTCCCGGGCCTGCGCGGACCCCAATGCGGCTCTCACGATTGAAGTGGACGTGGCGACGGCTGGACCGCCCGATCCGGCCGAACGAAGGGACTTCTGGCGCGGCATTCTCGAGATTCTGGCCGGGTCGCGCAATGATGCTCCGATGGCGTTGCGAGGCTCCACGCTGAGGGACGCGCTTCCAACCATGCCGCGCCTTCCGCTCAGCACGCTGCGCGGCGCCTCCCGCCGCGCGCGAGGTTTCGCTTCCTGGAGCGAACGGGAGAAACCGCTCTACTGGAGGGCGTTGAAGTATTCACGCGAGCGGTTCCAGAACGTCCGCGCCTGGAAGACGCTGGCTCCCGAACAGCTTGTCGACGCCAAGGCCTCCATCCTCGCGCTGGAGAGCGTGGAATGGATGGAGGCCATGGAGCCCGGCCTCGATGCCTTCACCCAGCGGAAGACCGAGGAACTATTCAGGGCGCATCTCGATTGCATTGTCCGCAAGCTGGATGTTCCGCGGCCGGCGTGGTTCACGGAGGCTCTGCTGCCGCTGGTGGTAACGATGACCTCGATCGGCCCCAGCCAGACCATTACGCCGGTGCTTGACGGTAAAGCGAGTTCATACCACTCCTGGAGCGGATCCGGTTTCTTTCGGAATCGCGAGGAAGGCGGACGGCCCCGGGACGCTCTGCGGCAATTGGACGGCGTATATTTCGGGGCCGATGGCGCGAATGCGTACCTTCGGATAGCCTTACCGGCGCCGGCTCGCGAAATGTTGCGAGATTTTGAGATCCAGGGGGTATTTCACCCGAGGGAGGAAGAGCAGATCGTTTCCTGGTTCCGCATCACCCTTGCGCCTGGAGGCCAGACGCGGCTCGATGTTCGGCTGGCCGTGCCCGGCGTCGCGCGGGAAGAGGATAAACCAGGGGCGTCAGTTGGCGACGTTGCCGACCTGCGCCTTCCACTAAGCGGCCTGGGAGTCAGGCTGGGAGAGACGCTACGCTTTCAGGTATCCCTGTGGGAGCACGGCAACGCGGTCGCCTCCGCGCCCACGCTGGGCTGGGAAGAGTTCACGGTGGAAGATCGCATCACTTATGAGGGCGATACTTTCTTCAGCGAGGGCGTCGCCGCCCGGAGCTTGGGGAGACGGTAACCGGTCCCAGACGCGCCCGGATGGACCTCCGCAAGGAGGCCCTCCGCCACGCGACTGGTTTCAGAACCTATCCGGCTATTTGCTCCGGCGCGAGGAATATTTGTTGAGTTCGGCGATCAGCGGCTTGGCCGCCGCCGGGATGGCGAGGCCGCTCGTGATAATGTCGCGATTCCGGTATTTCTTGCCATAGAGCGCTTCAATGGCCGAGTTGTCTTCACGAAGGGTGGAGCCCTTCAATGAGATCCCGGCGAACACGCCGCGGGACCGTGACCAGGATAGAATCTCCGCGCGCATCAGCGCATCGGTTTCAGCAGTTGTGGTGCGGCCCACGGGACCCGCCGCCACGGAGGCTTCGCCGCCAAGAGTGAATTTGCTTGTGAGCATCTTCTTGGCTCCCAGCTTATTCATCACGAGCAGGATGATATCCGTGGCTTGCCCGCCAATTTGAAAACCGACGCTGCCGCCCTCCAGTCTCACCGCTCCGGGGGCCGACCAGCCGGTCCCGGAATTCTTGCGGCACGTTACAAAGCCGCGTCCATATTGCCCGCCGACGATAAAGGCGCCCTTTACCATGCTGGGGATCACGACCACGCACTCCGCCTTATCGAGGAGATCCTGGGGGATGGCCTGGTCTCCGCCCTCCATGAGAGCCGAAAGGACATCGGCTGATTCCGTCAGCCGCTTCTGTTCCTCTGTCTGAGCGAGCAGCCCGCCCGCCATCATGAGAAATACGAATCCGAGACCTAAAATCTTCTTCATGTAAATTCCCTTCATTGCCGCACCCCGTAATTCACTCGAGCCTCGGCGCGGATCCACTGTACATGGATGCTCGGCCTCATCGTATTGTTTCGAAAAGTATTATCAGCTAGATAGAGCGCTCGCCGGGCGGGACGGCGCGGAGTAATACCGCCATCCATTCACATGCTAACGCGCGGCGGCAACGGCCGTTTTGGCGGATACCGGGGCCGCCGCGGAGGACGCGCTATCCAGAGGATTCGGCACGCCCGCCGCTTCATAATAGCCGGGATTGACGCGCTGCACGATTTGCGCGGTGGGCCGGCTGAGCACGTCGAAAAACGGCGTGGGGTAAAGCCCGATCCAAAATGCCGCCGCAAGCAACGGAGCAAACACGGCCATTTCCCGCCAGCTCAGATCCGGGAGCAGCGCATTCTTTTCTTCCACGTCGCCGAACATGGTGCGCTGGAAGAGCCATAGGAGATAGGCCGCGCCGAGAGCGATGCCCAGCACCACCACGAACGCCCAGCCGAGCGAGACTTCGAAAGCGCCCTTGAGGATTGTGAACTCGCCGATAAATCCGTTCAGCAGCGGCATGCCCATCGAACTCAGCGCGGCAATCAGGAAGACAATGGCAAAGACCGGCATCACCTTAAAAAGGCCGGAATACTCCTTGATCTCGCGGCTGTGACGCCGTTCATAGACGACGCCGACAATCAGGAAGAGCATGCCGGTGGAGATGCCGTGGTTCACCTGCTGCAACACGCTGCCCGCGATTCCGCTGTGGTTGAACGCGAAAATGCCGAGCATGCAGAAACCCATGTGGCTGACGGAAGAATACGCAACGAGCTTCTTCCAATCGGTTTGCATCAGGCTAACCAGCGCGCCATAAATAATGGCGACGATCGAAAGGGTGGCGACGATCGCCACGACCGCCGAATCCCGTGAAACCTCCGGCAGCATCGGCAGCGAGATCCGCAGAAAACCGTAGGTGCCCATCTTCAGGAGCACGCTCGCGAGCACCAGGCTGCCCGCGGTGGGCGCTTCGGTATGCGCATCGGGGAGCCAGGTGTGGAAGGGGAACATCGGCACCTTGACCGCGAAGCCAAGAAAGAGCCCCCAGAACACGAACCAGCCCCAGACGCCTCCAAGCGGCGCGGCAAGCAGATCGTCCATGTCGAAACTGGCAAATCCCGCAACCTGGTAATGATGCGCGTAGAGAGCCAGGATGCCGAGCAGCATCAGGACACTGCCGGCGGAGGTGTAGATCAGAAACTTCATCGAAGCGTAAGAGCGGCGCTCTCCGCCCCAGATAGCGATGATGAAGTACATCGGGATCAGCACGAGCTCCCAGAACACGAAGAAAAGCAGCAGGTCGCGCGCCAGAAACACGCCAAGCATCGCGAATTGCAGGAACAGGAAGTTGGCGTAGTATTCCTTGAGACGCGTCCCGATGGCGTTCCAGCTCGAGAGGATCGCGAGATACCCGACGGCCACCGTCAAGCCCACCATCAGGAAGCTGATGCCGTCCATGGCGATACGGAAATTCACGCCGATACTTGGGATCCACGCGAATTGCTGGGAGAACTGAAAGTCCGCGGAGCTTTGGTACGCCGGCACAAGCGGCAGGAAGACCGCGATACCCGCCAAGCCGAAAAAGTTCGCGGTCCACCGGATGAGCGAAGGGCGATTCCCCGGCAGCAGCAGGAGCACGAAGAATCCAAGAAGCGGCGTCAGCAGTACAAGAGACAGCATCGTTCCCCCGCGCGCCCGCCTCTCCGCCCCGCGGGCTTGAGCACAGGCAAACCATAGCATAACAGAGATCAG
>CAZXBZ010000044.1:0-13914 GCA_964639135.1 uncultured Solibacteraceae bacterium
CCAAACATGAGGCGCAAACCCGCCGCGCCTCTGGCGCAGCGGGTTTGCGTTTTCGCGGTTCCTTCGAAAAGGGGTCTGGAACGTCATTGTCAAGTACTGAATCTCCCGCTTCTCTAAGCCTTTACGGGCCCGTTGACACTGCTTCCGCGGGTCTGTTAAGGTGCAACAGTCTAATGCAACGTATCAAAGGTAAGACTAAGACCCCCCCGGCGCGAATCGTTTTACTTGGCAGTCATCAGGGAGGTCTAAAAGCGCGGAAAGTATTTCTCGAGGAACAGGGGCACGAGGTGCTTCCCTGCAGCAAGGTGAAGGATGCAAACACGCACCTCGCCGGCGCCGATATCTCACTTCTTATCTGCGATTACAAACTCGATCAACAGAACGGCGTGGAATTTCTGCACGAAATCCGCGAGCGTCACGCCGCGCTCCCCACCATCCTGTTGCTGAACCAGGTGGAGGAGATGTCGGTGAACCGTGAGGATTGCCGTGCGGATCTGATTATTTCGAAGCATTTCAACGAACTCACGCAACTGGCGCGAAGCGTGGACCGGCTGCTCAGCCGGAAGGCTCCCCGCAAGAAGCCGTCGAACATCCGCAAGGCGCCGCCCACGGCCCGAGCCAGCGGCCGTGATTGATACGCCGGCCACGGAGGGCGGGCCGGGGAATAGAGTTTTCGCGCGGGTAGCTTAAGGGGTACAAAGCATCGAAAGCGGAGACCCCAGAGTTATCCCTTCCAGCGATTCTCGCTGTCCTTCTCTGTCTGGTGTGGTTTCCGGCCATGCTGGCCGTCCGGCGGCCAGCCCGAGAACCGGAAATCGCTCCGCCCATCCTTCGTGACCCCGGTTTCGCTCAAGAGGCACAAGCCGGACATTGGCTTCGTTCCCTCGCCCGCGCCGGAAAATTGCCCAACGAATAATGATGAGCTGGCGCGGAGATTTGCCAGAGTCGGCTCCAAACAAGATCCGCGGGCCCACCGCCTGGTGAAAGGTGAGGCCGCGGGTGGGCGATAGAATTGGAGCAGGGTGAACACCCCTCTCGGGGTGTGCGCTCGGCGCGAAACAATCAAGACTCCTGGAGGCCGATGACGATGAAGATTACCTGGCTCGGGCATGCGACCTTTCTGTTCGATATCGATGGCAAACATAACATTCTGATCGACCCGTGGTTCAACGGAAACCCGAAATCGCCCGCGGAATTCAAACTGCCGCGCATCGATGCCATGTTAATTTCGCATGGGCACGGAGATCATACGGGAGACGCCATACAGATCGCCAAGGAGCATGAATGCCCGGTGGTGTGCAATTTCGAAATTTCCTTGTGGCTGGAGAAACACGGGGTGAAAACCGCCCAGGGCATGAACAAGGGTGGCACGCAGGCAGTGGCGAACGTTCACGTCACGATGACGCATGCGTTTCATAGCTCCAGCATGCAGGACGGCGATACGGTGGTCTATGGCGGAGAGGCCGCCGGCTATGTGATCGAGATCCCGGACGGACGCCGGATTTACTTCGCGGGCGATACAACGGTGTTCGGAGATATGCGGCTGATCGCGCGGCTTTATGAACCGGATCTGGCCGTGCTGCCGATCGGCGATCTATTTACGATGGGTCCGAAGGAAGCGGCGGTGGCGGTGGAGTTCCTGGGTGTGAAGAAGGTCATCCCGATGCACTACGGAACATTTCCGCCGCTGGCGGGAACGCCGGAAGAATTGCAAAGGCTGGCTGGGAGCAATGTGGAAGTAATCCGGCTGACGCCCGGCGAGCCATACCATTATTGAGCAAGGCTTCCGAGGCCCATTGAGTGAGAGCCGGCGGCGCCGACGAGGTATGTCCCCGCGCGGATTCTCGCAGGTAGCTTTCCAAGGCCACCAGCGCTAGGCCGCACACGAGGATTGCGGGCACCGCGAATTTTGTCGCTGTTTTGATGAAGGCGGGCCGCGGCTTGCCTTTCCCGATGAACTGCCGCGCGTATTCGGAAGCTTCTCCCCAATCCTCGTCGAACAATTCAAGGCGCGGCTTGCCCACGATGAAGAGGGTCAGCAGCGCCGGAGCCCAGAAGGTCCAGGCTCCCCGCCCGGAATGGTAGTTGAAGAAGCGATGAATCGCGAAGATAGCCGGAACCGCGAGAACGGCCAGGATCACAAAGCGCTCGTACTTGCGGTTGCGCCAGTAGGAAAGCATGGAGGGAATCCACAGGCAGAGGCAAAGCGCGGGCAGCCCCAAGGTGACGGCGAGCGGCTTGGCCCACGCGCCGAGGGTATCGTGCATCCAAAGCGCCGCCCCGGGGGGCGTGTGTTTCATGATCCACTCCGCGATGGATTCCGTGAGCAGCGGCGCGCCCGAAAGATAGAACGAAAGATAGTGCGGAACAAGGCCGATGAGGGTTGCGATTGCGGAATCGCGGAGTGTTTTCTTAAACATTCAACATCATCCAGAGAGCGAGGCAGCCGCATGGGCGTTTCGCCGGCGGAGCCGCCAAACCGCGGCCGCCGGCCCATGTAACGGACCGCGCGCGAACGGCGGCTCGGGCGTGCCGGCTTTTTCGCCGTTGGGCTCGATCTTTATCAGGATGCCACGATAATGGCCGGCGACGCGGAGTCGAGCGCGGCTGGCCGGCCTGCGTGGCATGTTTCCCCGATGGGGATTCCCGCCGGAATCGCGTTCCCGGCTAGGGTTCATTCGCGACCGGATTGCGCAATTCACCCAGATTCTCGATCCGCGCCACGCATTCATCGCCCGGCCTCAGCCATCTTGGCGGTTTCTTGCTGAAGCCCACGCCGGCCGGCGTTCCAGTCGCGATGAGATCCCCAGGCTCAAGCGTCATCGCGGCGCTCAGGTGGGCGATCAGATCCGGGATCTTGAAGATCAATTCGCGGGTGTTCGAGCTCTGCATGGTCTCGCCGTTCAGGAGAAATTCGATCTTCAGATTATGCGGATCTTCCACCTCGTCCGCGGTGACGAGATATGGCCCCATCGGGCAGAAGGTATCGCAGGTCTTGCCGATTATCCACTGGGATGTGGCCAACTGAAGATCGCGCGCGCTGACATCGTTGACAATGGTGTACCCCGCCACGTACTTCTTCCACTCCCCGGCCGCCACGTGTTTGGCGCGCTTGCCGATCACAAACGCGAACTCCACTTCGTAATCCGGCCGCGCGCTGGCCTTGGGAAGCAGAATGGTGTCGCCGGGGCCAATGACGGCGCTGGAGAATTTCGAGAACGCGGTTGGTACCGCGGGGAGCGCCATGTTCGATTCCGCGGCATGATCCTTGTAGTTGAGGCCGATGAAGATCAGCTTGCCCGCATCGGCTAGCGGCGGGAGAATACGCACTTCGGAGGCGGCCACGCCGCTCGGGGCCGTGGCGGCGTCGAGCAATTCACGCACGTGCGCAAGCGCCGCGTCTCCGGCTTCCAAAACCGCCTTCACGGATGGATACCCGAGGCTCTCCAGGGAAAGAATACGCTCGCCGTGCAGCACCCCCGCTCGGGCGGGTTCCTCCGCCGCCAGGTAATTCAGAAGCTTCATGGGTCCATTATCCTCCCATGCGATAGACCGCCGTCATCGTGGAAAGGCGAGCCGGGGGGTCGTTCTCCAACCGGAGCCAGGCCTTTCCGGCGATCCGGCTAGGGAATAAAGTCTTTCGCGATCCGTCGTTTTTCGTGTCCGTCCAGAATGTGGACCACGCGAATCTTCTTGATTTTCTGGGGAGATAGCTGCCCGATGGGCACGTAGATAATCTGCCTGCCCATACGCGAAGCGATACCGCGAAGCAGGGAACGGGGCGGCTTCGGCGCAACGTAAACCACATAGCGCTTTGTGGAGTAATCGATGCCAGCCAGCAGCAGCCGCTCGGGTTTGTTGCGTGCGATGTAGTTGTAATCGGGGTCCAGCCAGACGTCGTACATTCGTCTCGGGGGCAGGCTCAATAGCAGACCGCCGTACTCGGCGCGGCCGATGCCCGGACCCACCATGTGTTCGTAGGGGTCCGTCGAATAGAACGCCATGTCGCTCTCGTTCTGGTGCTCGCCAAGCCAGGTTGTCATCCAGGAATAGCGGTCGTCGCGGTCCTCGTCGAAAATCACGACCACGGAGCCCACATCGCCATGCACCTTCTCATGGCTGCGCACGAAGATCTGGCCCTTATACCAGTTGCGTATGGTTTCGCGGATATCGATGCCGTCAAGAATAGACGTCAGGAACGGTTCGACGCGTGCACGCTCATCGGAGAGGATGCTCTTTGCCTTGCTCTTCAGAAATTTGCCGTAATCTTCGATGACGAGGTCTTCGGGTGGATAGGAGCAGATGGAATTGCCGTCGAGTTGATGAGCCCATTCCCCGTCGAATCTTTCCTTGGGCCGCCGCTTCAAGCCGGTGGAGTGGAAGCGCTGCTTCGCGGTCCGCCGCCGTCGGCGCAAACGGATCTTTCGCGTATTGAGGTAGACGTCGCCGGCGTTCAGATTCAGCGTCGGCGGGCGATCGGTTTCGCGCTGCGGCGCGTACCGGTTCGCGGTTTCCCAAAGCCAGTAGGCGAAGTCATCATCCACGGTTCCGCGGGCGGCCATGGCGAGATCGAAGAGGCTCGCCGTGAGCTGGTTGCGGGTGAAAGCGAGGTTCCGGCTGAAACGGGCGAAAAGTCTGCGTTGCCACCCCTTCACGGTCTCGCCGGTTTCACGCTGGTGGACGGCCTCCGCCGCGGTGAAGAGATCGTACTGCACTTTCAGGCGGTCAAGCCGCATGTGTTCGAGAGGCTCCAGGCGCGCCCGCTCGTATTCCTGCTGCAAAAACGGATATTCACTGAGAATCTCGGCGAGGCACTCGGGGTGTGCGTTCGCGAGGTGAAGGCCGTCCCGGCGCAGCACATCGGCGGGTTCCTCCCGTGGCGTGGCGAACGCTTCCCTCACGGGTTCAAGCAATGCAAAGGAGAGTACGGCGGCGGTAACGGTCTCCGGATTTGTGCCCTGGAGCTTCCAGGCCATGCCGCCCGCAACTTTCGCCAGATCGGCGCGCGGCCGGTTCTCGGGAGAGTCCAGCCACCGGGCGATGTAGGGTTCATACCCCGCGCGGGCGATCGCGTAAGAATCGGGGTAGCGCTCGTCCTGGTGCGGGCGGTCCGCGACATCCGGCTCAAGGAACAGGATCTCCGCGCCGATTTGCAGACCCGTGCGGATCGCTTCCACGAAGGGGTCCGACGGCTCGATGGGGATATAGACGCCACGATCGGGGTTTGTCGGGTCTTCGTGGACGACGATGGAAATTTCAGGCAGGCGGTTTACCGCCGCGAGAATCGTTTCTTCCAGCGTGACGGGCAGTTCCACCGCGACCACGCCAGGCATCCATTCGAGCAAGCGCCGCCGCACTTCGAGCGCGAACTCCATGCGTCCGGGCGCCACCGGCAAAAAGCGCATTTGTCCGGTGAACAACCGGCTGGCGAGATCGTGTTCGGATGTCCCCACGGCCCCTCTTCCCTCATCGTAGCGAAGCCGCCTCATACGTGGCGGAGAGCGGTTTGGATCCCGCGCTAACGATTTTCGCGCCCCGTTTCGTGCAGCCAATGGCGGAACATCGCGGCGCTGCCCGCCACCACGGGGTCTTTCTTGAGATCTTCGAGATAACAACTCATCTTGCGCTGCCAGTTCGGGTATTGCCACGTGCTGCCTGGAAGATTCTGCTGGTCGAGCTGCTTGGTGAGATCTTCCTGGTTCAGTAGAAAAAGTTTTGAGGGCGTGCGCGCGAGGTAGGCGACGACGGCGTTGTGCAATTCGCCGGTTAATTCCGGAATATCGGCGGCGTTGCGGGTGTAATAATCCGGCATCAGGCCTTCCGCGAAAAGCGCGTCAAGGATCGCCTGGCGCAGCTTGCGCCGCTCCGCCCACTGGCGTTCATAGACCTCGTGAACCGGCAGCAAACCGGCATAATCCCGCGCTTCAATATCGCGGCCGATCCAGCTTCCGGCGAGTGTGGGCAGATCGTGAGTGGAAGTGGATACCAGCGCCTCCACCGGGTAGCGTTCGGGCAGGTTCATCTCTCCGGCATCCCCGCGTTCAAAGTAGAACAGCCGGTAGCTCAGGATGCCGAAGCGTTCGAGCGTGGCTCGCGTGGCGGGCTCCACGGTTCCGAGATCTTCACCGACAATCAGTACGCGGTTGCGCACGCTTTCGAGCGCGAGAATGCGGACAAGATCCTCGGAAAAATCACGGACGTACGTGCCCTCGCTCGCGGTGAATCCCGCGGGGATCCAGTAAAGCCTGAAGAAGCGCATGACGTGGTCGATGCGCAGCGCGCCGCCCGCGATCATATTGCGGCGCACGGTCTCGCGGAAGAGCTGGTAAGCGTTGCGGCGGTGTTCGAGAATATTCGGAGGCGGGAAGCTCCAATCCTGGCCTTCGGGAGAAAAATCGTCCGGAGGCGCGCCGACGCGGCAGCCGGTCACGAAGAATTCACGGTGCTTCCAGACGTCGGCCCCGCAATTGTCCGTGGCGAGCGCCAGGTCGTGGTAGAGGCCGATGGAGAGACCACTCGCAACGGCCGCCCGCCCGGCGGTCTCAAGCTGGTCGAAGGCGATCCACTGGACCCAGGCGTAAAAGAGCCGCAGGTGTTTGCGCTTTTGGGCGAACGCCTTCACGGCATCCGACTCGGGATCCTGAAATTCCTCGCGCCAGTTCCGCCAGACCCACACGTTGGGGTCTCGGCGATGTTCGATGCGATCCAGCGCGCAGAACGTCGTGAAGCCATCGAGCACACTTCCCTGCGCAGCCATCCAGTCTTCAAACGCGCGGGCTCGTTCGGTTCGCGCGGCCCATTCCCGGCGGAACGCAAGAAAGCTGAGTGCGAGCAGGCCGATCTTCAAGTGCGCGAGCTTTTCGTAATCGACCAGATCGTCTTCGCGCATCTTCTGAATCAGGTCCCGCACGGCGGCGCTCGCGAACGCCTTTTGGGCGAGCGGAGAAGCCTGGAAATCCGGAACGCGCTCGATATCGATATATAGATAGTTCTTGAATAGAGTACTGATGGGCAGATAGGGACTTGCGTTGAACGGCAGCCGGTTGGCGATGATGTGCAACGGGTTCAGCGCCACAAAAGAGGCATTCAGTTCTTCCGCCGTCCAGCGGCAAAGCGCCGCGACATCCGTAAAATCTCCGCAGCCCCAGTTGCGTTGAGAGCGAAGGCCGTAGAGGCTCACCCCGAGCCCCGCCCGTTTCCCCTCGCCCGCGAGTTCGGGCGGCTGGTAGGCCCGGTCCGGGGTAACGATCAGGCTGGTTTCCGCCGAGATCGCTCCCTCGCCTGGGCCGCCTGCTTCAATGCGCATTGTGTGATAGCCGAGCGGAGTCTCGTTCGGCAACGGGATTCGCCGGCGGGAATACGATCTGGCGCCGGCCTTGGCGCGCGCCAAAACCTCGAGCGATCCAGGCACATGAGGATACGTCGCCACGGAGCCGTCTTCCCACGTGAAAGTGACCAGTATGGGCTTGTCTCCGAGCGTATCCGGGAGATTCACCCAGGGCGGGGATTGAGGATGCCGGCTCACCACTTCCACGGGAGGGAGCGGCATACACCATTCCTCGCGGCGTCTTGCGTCGATAGCCTCGTTGAGAGATTCCAGGCTGCTGGCGTCAACACCGAGAGATTCCAGAATCGCGGTGATCACTTCGGGCTTCGCCTGATGTTTCTTGCCGAAAATATCCCAGTAAAAAAGGTCGATACCCCAAAGCTTCGCGGCTTCTTCAAGGGCGGATTCGAAGCGGATATGAGCACTGGAGGGCAGCGGGCTTGCAGTCATTCTGTTCTCGGTTCGCGCAACCTTCATTGTATCGGGCACTGCCGCGGAAACTAACTCACCCTTGCTCGGGGCATCCCGGCTGTCCTCGTCCCGTCCCGCTGCTTGGGGGATAGCGCGGGACAGTCGGGAATTCGGTAGAATCCCCGTAGGTTGTGAGTTTCGGAGTCCATGGTATGAAACATGTCATTCTGCCTTTTCTTTTGGCGGCGGCCGCTCTGTTGGGGGCGGCCTTACCCGCCACGGCAAGAATTAAGGTGATCCTGCTCGATGGCGAATCGGACGGCGGATATCACGCCTGGCAAGAGACCACCCCCTGTCTTAAGAAGATGCTCGATGAGACCGGATTGTTTGAGGTGGAAGTGCTTACCGCGCCGCCCGCTGGCGCAGATTTCTCCTCATTTCTGCCAAACTGGAGTTCGGCGAAAGTGGTGGTATCGAATTACGACGTGCCGGACGAACGCTGGAGCGATGCGCTGAAAGCCTCGTTTGAAAAATACATCCGCGATGGCGGCGGGCTGGTCACGGTGCACGCGGCGGACAACGCCTTCCCCCAATGGGCCGAATACAACCTCATGATCGGCGTCGGCGGATGGCGCGGGCGCGACGAGGCGGCGGGACCGATGTTTTATTGGAGAGACGGCGGACTGGCGGAGGATCATTCTCCCGGAAACGCCGGCCAGCACGGCGCGCGCCAGCCTTTCAGGATCGATACCAGGGCCCCGGAACATCCCGTAATGAAGGGCCTGCCGGCGGCCTGGATGCACGCGGAGGACGAGCTTTACGCCAAAATGCGCGGCCCGGGGAAAAATATGACGGTGCTCGCGACGGCGTATTCAGATCCGGTGAACAAGGGCACGGGCCGGGATGAACCGATTCTGATGGCGCTCCGCTACGGTAAGGGACGCATTTTCCACACCGTGCTTGGCCATGACCTGACGGCGCTCAATTCAGTGGGTTTCATCGTTACGTACCAGCGAGGCGCCGAATGGGCCGCCACCGGGAAGGTGACGCAGAAGCTTCCAGCCGATTTCCCGGCCGCCGAGAGAGCGGCGACGCGCAAGGAATACGATCCGCCTCCCGGCTGGACCTCCCCCACCGGCCAGTCTCGCTAGATCCGCGCGGAGCGCGAGCCCGAAAGCCGGTATCCTGAAGGCAAGGGATGAACTATATCTATTTGCACGGCTTCGCTTCGAGCCCAGCATCCTCAAAAGCCACGTACTTCCGCGAACGTTTCGCGGAGCGGGGCCTGGAATTGAAGGTTCCGGCGCTCGACGGCGGCGATTTTGAACACCTGACAATCACTGAGCAACTGCGGGTGATCGAGGAGACCGCCGGGGCGGGTGAGGCGGTGATTCTCGGATCCAGCCTCGGCGGATACCTGGCGGCACTGTATGCGGCGAGGCACGGCGAAGTCCGGGCCATCGTGCTCATGGCGCCCGCGTTCTGTTTTGCGCACCGCTGGCGAGAAGATCTGGGCGACAAGGTTTTCGAAAATTGGCGAGACACTGGGAAACGCACGATCTTTCATTACGGGGAGGGCCGTGAGCGTTCCATCGGATACGGACTCATTGAAGACGGGCTGCGGTATGAAGATTATCCGCCTCTGCAGTGCCCAGCCCTCGTGATGCATGGAATCAACGATGACGTAGTGCCGGTCGCGTTTTCGCGGGAATACCTGCGGCGCTACCCCGCCAGCGTGCAACTGGTGGAATATGATTCGGACCACACGCTGGGCGACGTCACACCGGCATTGTGGGAGCGGACGGAGGCCTTTCTCTTCGAAAAATAGAAGAAGCGTTTCAATCGCGGAGGAATCCGTTGAACGGATGACGCCGCCACGAGACGCCGTGAAATCTTGCGAGTGGCGGTTATTTTGGCGGGTCTCGAAATGTGCTAGTCTGTTGCCAGACGACGGCCCAGGAGCGGCTTCCATATCTTGTAACTGGCGAATGGGCTGGGGCGTCCATAGAATTGCCGGTCTGCCTACCCGGTCCTCCATGTTTCCGTGTCACCGCGCGGGAGTGTAATGTGTTGATCTGGACAGAGCTATGAGCGAAGCGCCTCAAAATCCGAATTCTTGGCAAAATCAGCACGACCCGCTGGACAATTTGCTCGTCGAAGCCGAAAACAAACCCTTGCTTGGCAGAATCCTTGGGAGTCTGCGCGACGTTTTCGCTCCTGAAAAATTGCCTGCTCTTGATGTGACCTCGAAGCCCGTGGCCGTAAAAGGTGTTGGGGACGACCGCCCGTTCTTCAAGCGGCTAAGCGAAAACTTCAGCGACGCTTTCCACTCTCAGGCGCCGCCGGGCGGCATCACTTCAAAACCCGTGGCGGTTGAGGACGAGTTGGAAGCGGCGCGCATGCCCTTCTGGAAAAGCCTCGCGCACAACATTAAAGATCTTGTCGCGCCCGAGAAGCTGCCTCCGCTCGAAGTAACCTCGAAGCCCGTTGCGGTAAGGAGTATGTGGAGCAAATCGGAATACACCGGCAAATCCCGGGCGATTTCGATGGCGGTACACATCGGGTTGGTGTTGGTGGGGCTGGCGGTTGGCACAAACGAAACCGTGCAGCAGACGGTGCGGGAGAGCGTGCATCTCGTGGCGCCGAAGCTCGAGGCCTATATGCCGATGGCCCCCTCGCCCAAGCCGGCCGACGGCGGTGGTGGCGGCGGTGGCGGTAATAACAATCCGCTCCCGGTGAATAAGGGCCGGCTGCCCAGGGCGTCCTTGAGGCAATTCACCCCGCCGAGCCAGGAGATTCTCAATCCCGATCCAAAGCTGGTGATGGAGCCGACCGTGATCGCTCCCCCGGACACGGTGTTGCCTCAAGTGAATATGTCCAATTATGGCGATCCGTTTTCGAACGTGATCGGCGGCCCGCCCTCGAACGGACCCGGTTCGGGCGGCGGCATCGGCACTGGGCGCGGAACGGGTGTCGGCTCGGGCCGCGGCCCTGGCGTGGGTGAAGGCGAAGGCGGTGGATTCGGCGGCGGCGTCTTTCGAGTGGGCGGCGGCGTGACGAGCCCGGTGCCAGTCTACAAGATTGAGCCTGAGTATTCCGAGGAAGCGCGCAAGGCCAAGTATCAGGGTACCGTTGTGCTCTCCGTGATTATTGACGCCGCGGGCAAGCCCACCAACTTGAAAGTGGTGCGGCCCCTGGGCCTCGGCCTGGATGAAAAGGCTATCGAGGCCGTGCGTAAATGGCGCTTCCGCCCAGGTACAAAGGAAGGCAAGCCGGTGGCGGTCTACGCAACGATTGAAGTGAACTTCCGGCTGCTCTAAAGCGGTCTTCCATATGATTTTGGCCGGCTGGTCTCCCGCGAAGCAGCCGGTCTTCATTTTTTGATCGAAGGCTCCCCGCGTGTGCCCGCGTCAGGCGCTGGCCGGCCGCTGTCGCGTTTGTGCCTCGGGTGCTGAATTTGCAAAAGGTTGAGACGCCCCTCCCGCGGCTGGGTCCGCGGTGGAGGCCATTACGGCGGCGGGCTGAGCCGGGGCCGCGCCTGGGAATGCGTGCTCGGTCTTTACCCACCGCAGCCGCCGTCCCGCGGCCGAAGCTTGCATGAAGCGGTGGACCGCGGATACGGTGGCGTGGGCGTTGATCACCGTACTCAGCGCCATTCTCAACGGGACCCCGAGGGCAAAAGCCCATCCATAGACCCCGCCCACAAGAAACATGCGAACGGCCATGCGTTCAAGAGCAAGCGCCGCGCAGCCCGCGCAGAGGAGGCTGGCCCCAGGCACGGAGCGTGCCAGCCAGAGCCATGGGCCAAGCCGGGAGGCCTCCGGAGCGGCCCACGCGGCCGCGCTGAGCGCCAGCAGGATCAGGGCGAGGAGGCTCAGCGGGTTTCCCCACAGGCCCTTGCGGTCTCGCCAGAACCAATAGGAACGGCTCCCCTGAAGCGGCCATCCGTGGCGCTGCCAGGATTGCAGGCACTGCCCGCTGATCCAGCGGGCGCGCTGCCGCGTGGCCGCGAGATACGTGCGCGGGAAGTATTCACGGGTTGCGAGCAGCCCGCCGTATTTTCGGGTGAGCGGCAGGAAGATCTGGCGGCAGCCGGCTTCGGCCAGCTTCATGCCCAGTTCATAATCTTCCGTGACGCAGTCGGGGTCGAAGAGCAGGCCGCCTTGCTCCTCGCGAAGCGCGTCGAGGCATTCACGCCGTATCGCCGTGCCCACGCCGTTCGACGGCAGAAACGCTCCCGCGTATTCCCGCAGGCGCATATCCCGTGAGAGAAACTCCGCGAATTCATCGCAATAGATACTGTGGATCCATTCGGAAATCCCGGCCGGAAAAGGCAGAACCGGGACCTGAATCATCCCGAATTCTCCGGCGTACCAGTTCACTAGCGCGAGAGACACGGGGTGCAGTGTATCTTCCGCGTCATGGAGCATGACGATTTCGTGCCGCGCGCCGCCCCGCCGCTCCCACTCCTCCAGATGCCGATAGATATGGTTGAGACAATCGGCTTTCGAGGTCGGGCCAGGGCGGGTATTGAGAACCACGTGAACGTTATGGTGCCGCCGGGAAAGATCTCGCGCCGCGGCGATGGTTGCGTGGTCGTTCGGGTAGACCCCCAGAAAGAATGCGAAGTTGCGGTATTCGAGGTTCTGGAGGTTGGTCTCCACCATCGCCCGGATCACCGTCGATTCCCGCCAGAGCGGGGTCAGGATCGCGATGCGCTTTTGAGGCAGGCCGCTAAGGTCGTCACGCTCCGGCGGACGGACGCTGTCCCGTCGCCACCCGCTACGGCGGATAAACCCTCCCCAAAGGACGCGCAGATCCACGCCAAGATCGTCCAGGCCACTGATTAAAAAGTAAAAGGCCAGATAGAAGAGCGGCAGTTGGACGAGGAGGTTCATTGAAAGCTGGGGGTGCCGCCGCTCCGGTGGCGGAGAGCGGACGAGCGACTCCCTCGGGAATCGAGTGGCATTGGGCGGGCAAAGCTCTCACAAAATCGGAAACCGTACCAGCTTGAAACGGGAAAGCGGCGCCGGGAGTGGATGGAGCGGATGACTTGCGGCGTTAGGGATGGAGGCGATCCAGGATACCGAGAACCAGGTTGCCTACTGTCTCGAAGCTCCTGGGCGCAAGTTTATCCAGCGTGTCGTCTTTCGTGTGCCACCAGGAATTCGACGGCCCGTAGCTGAAATCGATGAGGTCCAGCACTGGCACCCCCAGCTTCGCGAAGGGAATGTGGTCGTCTTCGATAGCGCCCATTTCCGGGTCGAAAAGATTCTTATGGCCCTGGGCGGCCGCCACCTGAATCGCGAGGTCGCGCAGAGAGGCGGTTGAGAAGTAATCGCGAACCAGGCTCAGGTCCCGGTCGCCGATCATGTCGAGGTTGATCAGGGCGCGGATGTTCTTGAGTTTGCCCTCGCGCTCGAGTTCGCCGGCGAGACGGCGGCTGCCGTAGAGGCTATCGGTGTCGGTCCACTCCCCCACGGCTTCCTCGCCATCGAAGAAAACGATCCAGATTTCATCGCTCAGGGCCGCCGAAGACGGGCGTTTGGAGAGCACGGCCGCCAGTTCGAGCAGAAGCGCGGTGGAAGAACCGGCGTCGTTCGCTCCCACAAAGTGGAAGTCCGTAAAGCGCTTGGTATCGTAATGCCCGGTGAGCAGTATGTGGCGGCCGCTGTTGCCGGGGATTTTAGCGATGAGATTCACCATCGGGAGGACCCCCGCCGGGGTTTGTGCATGAAACTTCCGTTCTTCCACCGTGAGCCCAGTCTTGCGGAGTTCCGCCAGAATGTAGCCGCGCAACGCAGCGATGGCGGGCGATCCGGAAACCCGCGGCCCGAAGCCCACCACTTTTCGGGCATGGGCCATGGCGCGGTCTCCATCAACGCGGAGAGCCCGCGCTTCCTGTGACGCGGCGCGCTGAACCGCGCCGGCGGAGAGCAAGAGCCAGCAGGCGACGAGAGCAAGCGAAGCGGTCATCGAATGGACGGCCCGGCGGCATGTCCTTCTGGGGCTGAAGAGGAAAGGTGTCTTGATCGGCTGCATCTATTTCAGCTTGGCCTCCAGCATGACGACGGACCCCGTGCGGCAGACCGATTCCATCAGTGCTACCGGAGACAAGAGAGCAAGAAGCGCCGCGTAGACGCCGTCGAGCGCGAACGTACGCCAGGAGGAGGGAG
>CAZXBZ010000045.1:0-13796 GCA_964639135.1 uncultured Solibacteraceae bacterium
TTCAAGCCGCTGGAAGGCCTTATTCCACGGGCCTCGGGCCGTTATAGCCCCGTTTCGCCACAATCGAATACTTGATCGGTTTTCCCTTTGCGTCCGTCACGCGCAGAGGCTCTCCCGTCTTCGGATTCACAAGCTGTACTTCGATGCGCCGGAACTTGCCGTCGCGCTCCACGTTGGTGGGCTGATACACCAGGTTGTACTGGTTCCGCATCGCCTGATGGATCGCGCCGTAGATCGAGGGGAACTCGCCGTAGAAGCGCGGGAAGAACGATTGCCCTCCGCTCTCCTTGGCGAACGTGCGCATCTGGTTATCCGCCTGCAGAAAGTCCATTCGCCTGATTGGTCCCATGTAGCCTCGGGAGTCCATGTACTCCCTGATCCACTGCATCAGACCGACCGCATAAATCGGGATGCCAGCGTTCTGCACAATCTTCCGCGCTTCACCGAAGTTTAGTTTGCTGAAGGTATCGACGCCGCTCGAAATCAGAATGACGGCCTTCCGCCCTTCGATCCCCTCCATCCGCTCAAGGGTGAATTTCAGAGCATCATAGAGATTCGATTCGCTAAAACCGGGGATTTGCATCCGCCGCATTGCTCCCATCGCATCCATCCGGTTCGTGGAGAAATCGGAGAGGATCTCCGGCTTCAGGTCGTAGGCGACGATGGCCAGATAATCCTCGGGCTGCAGGGTATCGATAAAACCCTGCGTGGCCATAAGCGTCTGATACCACGTCTCACTCCAGAACGATTGGTACGCCGCGCTGAACTCCACCACCAGGCACACCGTCATCGGAGCCTGTCCCGCCTCGAAACCAGTGATCCGCTGGGGCACGCCGTCTTCGAGAATGCGAAAGTTCCCACCCGGAATCCCTGGAATAAAGCGGCCCTTGTTATCGAGCACCGCCACCGGCACATCCACCGTCAGCACGTCGCTACGGAAGGTTGCGGCGCCCTCGCTCGCTTCGCTGGCCGCGGGCTTCTTATATTCCGACTCCACCTTGGAGTCGTCCATGGGCGCCCGCTCCCCTTGGGCATCGGGACGCGGCCGCGAGACTGTCCCCGTGCGCGGCTGAATCGGACCCTGCCCTTGAGCCCACAATGGTTCAGCCCAAACCGCGCTCAGCAGCAAGGCAAAAAACGCGAGGATAGCGGGAGAAAATCGGCGAGAAAAAGGAAGCATCGGGAACACCTCAGCGCGGGAATCTCATAGACTCTATCAGATAACAGAAAAGACGCCGCCTCAATCCCTCATGTTTCGTGAGAAAACAACCCGCCTTAACACCTCCAGCGCGAAGGGAAAAACTTCCGAGCCGCCCGGAAGAGCCTTGAAGCAGGCTCCTGGGGAGTTAAGTGCAAGCCGGGGAGCATTTGAAGCGACGCCGGGCTCGCCCGCGCGGGGTGTCATACGATAGAACGAAGTGCCGCGGCTTGCCCGGTATTTTGCCGCTCATGAAAATGACCTTCCCTTGGCGCCGCTCTCTCACGCTGCTGATGGCTTGGGCGGCTTTCTGCCTCTTCGCCGCGGCCCAGCCCGTTCGCGTGGGCACGGAGTTCGCCAGGTATACGCCCGGCGGAGAGGCCTTCCCCCAGGACGGCATATCCGCCGCGGTGGAAGTGCTTTCGCCGCCCCTTGTGCGCGGGATGTGGAATTCATTCCGCATCATCGTGGAAGTTGAACCTGGGACGATCTTCCGCCTGTTTATGGCCCAGAATCCCGAGTTCGCCATGCAGACCCGGATCTTCCGTGAAATTGTGGAGAAAGACCCCGGCGGCTGGAAGATCGCGCGCCGGGAACCGGCTTCTCTACCCTTCCGCGGTACACGGATCCCGGCCGGGGAACGCGCCGGGGAGCAAACGGTTTATACGTTCTGGCTCGATGTCCGGCCGCCGCGCGATTATCCATCGGAGCGGCTCAAGCTGGAGGCGCAAACCCTCGTCAAGGGCCAGTGGTTTATCTACCCGATGGAAATTCGTGTCGTGGACCTTACGCTCGCCAGTCCTCCCCCTGGACAGGCGGATCTTCCATTGGCCACCCTCGGCGCGGAGACAGCGGATCTCCCCTATCGCGAGGTGGTACACCGTTTTGTCTGCGCCGCGCCCGGCGCGCAAGGCTCCACCATTCGTGTCGCGGCGGGCGCCGGAGCCACGCTCGAAGCTTATGCCGCGCGCTCCTTCGATTTCGTTCTGGACGCACTCAGCCACCAGGAAGGCCGTAACGCGGTTCTCTTGGCTATCGAGGAATTCCTGGGCTACCGGGACCGGCAAGCATGGTGCGCCGCGCCGGATTACCCTTTCCGCGCCCATGGAAGCGAGTGGCCCGCCGTGCTCCGGAACCGATTGTTGCGGATGACGGGCAACCCCGACTGATCGCGGTTACGCCGGAGGCAATATCGCGAACAAGCGGCATGGGGTTTCGCGCTCGCCGTTCAGGGCAGGTGATACAAAGCGCTCTGGACGGCGGTGTGCCGAGGTGTGCTTAGCTGGTAGTACTTGCTTATGCCCGCAATCGATGCAAACACCCTCATTAACACCGCGCTCACCGTTCTCCTTTTTGTAATTCTTGTTGCCCCTCACGAATTCGCGCACGCCTGGGTTGCCCGATTTCTTGGAGACGATACTCCCGTGATGCAAGGCCGCGTAACGCTCAACCCGCTGGCGCACATCGATTGGCTGGGAACGGTTATCCTGCCCGCCGTATTTTCTCTTATGGGCGGTGGATTGATCGGATGGGGCCGTCCGGTGATGACGAACCCCTCGAAGTTGCGGGGCGGCCGGAACGGAATGCTGCGGGTCGCTCTCGCCGGGCCGGCCATGAACATCCTACTCGCCATTCCGTTCGCGGCGGGAGCCGCTTTTCTCCTCGGCACGTACCCCGCGGTTGCTTCCTTCTGCGGGCGCGCCACGTACCTCACGCTGTTTCTGGCGATCTTCAACCTGATGCCGGTGCCGCCGCTCGACGGCTCGAAGATTCTGCTGGCGCTGAACGTGCCGGCGGCCATCATCCAGGAACTCGCCCGCATGGGGCTGATGATTCTGATTCTGGCGATGGCCTTTACGCCGCTTGGCCAGTGGATGTCCGCATTCAGCTATCACGGCGCTCTCTGGCTGGTGGGGCTGTTCATTGGGCGCGGATAAGCAGATAAATAAGAAGCGGCCCGCCCCCCAAGCTGGGAGGCAGGCCGCTTCTGGTGTAATCTCCGCCTAGCGTTGCACCCGCGCCGAACCGCCTTTAGCGAAGGCGCGCACCTGGTCGATCGTGGCCATGGTGGTGTCGCCGGGAAAGGTCGTCAGTAATGCGCCGTGTGCCCAGCCCAGCTTCAATGCCTGCCCGGGCTCCTCACCGCTCAGCAGCCCGTAGATAAAGCCCGACGCAAAGCCATCCCCGCCGCCGATCCGGCAGTAAACATCCAATTCCGCCGTGGGCGCGGTATAGGTCTCACCGTCAACCCAGGTCACGGCGCTCCAGCTATGCCGGTTGGTCGAATGGACTTCGCGCAACGTTGTCGCCACTACCTTGATATTCGGAAACTTGGCGGTCACGTTGCCGATCATGCCAAAGAAAGCGCTGGGATCTAGCTTCGATTTCGCGGCGACTTCCGGACCCGGAATGCCAAGGCCCATTTGCAAATCTTCCTCATTTCCGACCAGCACGTCCACGTTGTCGACAATACGCTTGATTTGCGCGACGGCGCGGTCGTGCCCGCCGACGATACTCCAGAGTTTTTCCCTGTAGTTCAGGTCAAACGAGGTGGTGACGCCCGCGGCCTTGGCGGCCTGCATGGCTTCGATAATCACCTCCGCCGTTGTTTCCGAAAGTGCCGCGAAAATTCCGCCGCTATGGAACCAGCGCACACCCCGCGCGAAAATCGACGCCCAATCGAAATCTCCCGGTTTGAGCCGCTGCGCGGCTTCGTTCGAACGGTTGTAGAAAACGATGGGCGCGCGCACGCCAAAGCCGCGGTCGCTATAGACCGTCGCCATGTTCGGGCCATGTACGCCGTCGTGCTTGTAATGCTTATAGAAAGGCGTCACGCCCATGGCCCGCACCCGTTCGGCGATTAGCTGGCCAATCGGATAATCCACCATCGCGGTGGCGATACCGGTCGAGAGGCCAAAACAATCCGACAGATTCGCCGCGACGTTGAATTCTCCTCCGCTCACGTGGATCTGGCATTCCGTTGCCTTGCGGAACGGCACGATTCCGGGGTCCAGACGATGGACCATCGCGCCTAGCGAGAGAAAGTCGAAAGCGCCGTCGGGGCGAATGTTGAGACCGTACTTCATGATATGTGCTCCAATCGAAGCCCGGGCTGCGGGCGGGGCCAGCCGGCGCGAATGAGGGGACATCCTCGGCGGCGCACGATGCGGGCCGCAAAGCATCTAGTGTATCGAAGCCATCATGCCGGACGGCGGCTGGCGCGCTATCCTGGGGTCTTGCCGCCAGCAAACAAGGGAAACGCCACACATGAAAATTAAGGTGAAACGTGTACACTCCAATGCCGTGCTGCCCCATTACGCGCACGGTCCGGAGGAGGATGCGGGCCTCGACCTGCGCTCCGTGGAGGACGCGGTATTGCAGCCTGGTATACCTTGCGCGGTGGCGACGGGACTAGTGCTCGAGATCCCCCCAGGTTATGAAGGTCAGGTGCGGCCGCGCAGCGGGCTCGCGCTGCGGCATGCGATTACCGTCCCCAACGCGCCGGGAACCATCGACCCCGGTTATCGCGGCGAAGTGAAGGTGATTCTGCTGAACCTGGGGCGGGAAGACTTTGCGATCACCACGGGAGACCGCATCGCGCAACTCGTGCTGGCCCGATATGAGCAGGTTGAATGGGAAGAGGCCGAACCGGCGGAAAGCGTACGCGGAACCGGTGGTTTCGGCTCCTCCGGCCGAAACTGACGTCGGTTCGCGCCGGCGGAGGCTGGTGAACCGGTATCGGCACGAACGCATATTACCCGGCGCTACCGCAATTTGCTGACCTCGGCGCATAACTGGCTGCCCATGGGGCTCTGCTGGCCCGCGTACTTGTTGCCGGGTTTCGTGCGGTACGGGTTTGAGGAGGGCGAGGATAGCTGCTCAAAGGTAAACGAGCAGATTCGCATCCCAGGGTATAGGGCGACCGGAAGACGGCTGAGATTACTGAGTTCGAGTGTCGCCTTGCCAATCCAGCCGGGATCAAACAGTCCGGCCGTTCCATGCACAATGATCCCGAGGCGGCCGAGGCTTGAACGGCCTTCAAGCCGCCCCAGGATATCGTCCGAGAGGCTCATCTCTTCCTGAGTGATGGCGAGTACGAAGTCGCTCGGCTGCAGCACGAACGGTTCTCCGTCCGCCACGATAACCTTCCGCATGAGGTCCTGGTAGCCGACAGGATTCCTCAGATCCACGAATGGAAAGCGCTGGTATTCGAAAACGTTGAATTCGTTTCCGAGCCGGAGATCCACCGAACAACTCCCAAACTGATCCGCTTGCAACGTGGGAACAAAGCGGATCTTGCCGCTTGCGATGTGCTTTTTGATATCAACGTCGGATAGTACCAAGGCGGTGCTCCTCAAACCTGCCATGTTAACAGAGCGGCGTCCGGTGAGCGCCGCGCCCATGCGCCAGAATCTCCGTGGCGGCATCCAGAGAAGACCACGGCACGTATTTGATGCAATTCTCCACAAAATTTTCTATTATTTTCAAAAAGGCATTGCGATCTGTTACTCCGCAATGCTAGGATGGAATCAACAGTAAGTCATCCTTGACTTAATACATCCCCAGCAGTGGGACCCAGCCCACTGCATAGCCCCTCTGAGACGCCCCGGGACCCAGCCCGGGGCGTCTTTCCGTGTCAGCACGGTTCCATCCAAACGCCAACGCCGGATACCAACGCGGCACCGTGCCGGTGGAATGGACGAGGAAGCCTAGAGGCGTGGCGAGGCGCGCGGTCAGCGGCCGGCCGAAAGCCGGGAAGCAAGTTTCGCCGGGAGGCCAGCCTCGATAATCTTGCGCTGGGCCGTGGCGATATCGTATTCGACGCGGTGCATCGTGAAACGCCGCGCCGCGCTGTCATAGACGGCATACGCCGCTCGAGGGTCCTGATCCCTGGGCTGCCCCACGCTCCCCGGATTGAGCAGGTAATCCGCCGCCTCTTCTAGGGTGATGGAAGCGGCATCCCCAGGAACGGGGTGCGGGATGGGCGTCACCTCGCCGCCGGCGACGCGAAAACCGCCCTGTAAATGCGTGTGTCCGAAAAACACGATGGAGGCCGGCATCTGCCCATTGACAGACGCCGCGTCGCCGCTGGTGATGATGTACTCATCCTCATCGAGCGGCGACCCATGGCAGATTTGAAATCCGTTGACGGGCAGCGGGCCCTTCGGTAAATCACGCAGGTAATCGACGGTCTCGGCATCGAGTTGGCGCAGGGTCCAATACGTTGCGTCACGAGCGGCCGGGTTGAACCAATCCAGATTTTCGCCAAGAGCGACCGCTTTGTCGTGGTTCCCGCGAATCACAAGGCTGGAGATCAGCTTGATTTGAGCGGTCACTTCCTCGGGATCCGCGCCATAACCGACGAGATCGCCCAGGCAGAGAATCGCGTCCACGGTGGGGTATCGCCGGCGGGCGTCGGCGAGAACCGCGTCCAGGGCCTCGAGATTCGCGTGAATATCACTCAGCAGCAGATAGAGCATGCAATCGAGACCGTTGCGCCGCGACGCGGGCCATGCGAGCTTATCGCCCGGCGCGGGCGAGCGTACCCCAAAACAGCCGTACGGTTTACCGGCGTTGAATTCGCATCGCCAGACCCGCTTTCTTTATTCTAATCCCCGCTAACCGACAAGAATGCTTACGGCAAACACCGGATGGTTTTCCGGGTACACCGGCTATTCCCCGTTTCTTCGAATAACAACCAGGGCGGTAACGGATGTTCCACGGGATTATCAGATTTTTTTTCAATGAGTTACAAAATCGGCTGGACGAATTCCGTAATGTGGATCCGTATCCTTGGAGCGAGATGTGGCGTGAAGTGTGGCCTACGGCCGCCTAGCGCTTCATCGTCCGTGAAAGGAGTTCCATGAAATACATCGTTCTGGCATTGCAGTTGTTTCCCGCGATTCTCGCGGCCGTGAAGGCGATCGAAGTGCAGATCAGCCTGCCGAAATCCGGCGCGGAAAAGCTGGAGTTGGTAACCGGCGTGGTGGAAGAAGCCTATACATCGATCAATGACGGCTTCAAGGAAGATTTCAGCCGGGATACCGTGACGCGGCTCGTGGTTGGCATTGTGGCGCGAGTGGTGGCTGTTCTCAATCGCCTCGGTATCTTCACAACCGCCGCGGCGTGACCTGGGAAGAATGCGTTTCGGCGAAAGCCGAAGGGGCCGCGCGGCGGTGACGCGCCGCGGAGCGCCCCCTGTTCCGTCCGTTGTTCCTCGATGACTCTTTGTGATGTTGGTGTTTTCCCTGGGGCTTCCGTTTCGGCGGAAGCCCCGCTTTTTTGCTTTTTAGCGGTAATACAATGCGCTGGATGGCATGACTCTGTGTTTCAATACAAAACATGTTTCAAGCGAAGCGCTCGCCCGAAGTACACGACGTGGTGGTGATCGGGTCCGGCGCCGGCGGGGGCACGGTCGCGCGAGTTCTCGCGAATAAAGGCGTCAAGGTAACGCTGCTCGAGGCGGGCAGGATGCTGGACCCCGCCAAGGATTACAAAGAACACAAGATGCCCTACGATTACGACCATCGCGGGGCGGGCGAACACGCGGAATACTATACCGGCAAGATGCAATGGGGGTACTTCCTGGCCCCAAACGGTTATTGGGATATGCCCGGCGAGCCATACACCGTAGCGGAGGGATCGCAATTCCGCTGGTTCCGTTCGAGAATTCTGGGCGGGCGCACCAACCATTACGGACGCATCAGCCTGCGCTTCGCCGATTACGACTTCAAGCCGCGCGGCTTCGACGGGCTTGGCTGGGACTGGCCGATCACGTACGAAGACGTGGCGCCCTATTACGACCTGGCGGAACAGTTTATCGGCATCACCGGGAGCGTGGAGGGCATACGCTCCGCGCCGGACGGCAAGTTCATGCAATGCCCGCCGCCGCGGGTACACGAGGCACTGGTGCGCGACGCCGCGGCCGGAATGGGCATCAAGGCGATCCCCGCGCGGCTCGCGATCATCACTCAAAACCACAACGGACGGGCGGCATGCCATTATTGCGGGCAATGCGGCCGGGGCTGCGTAACCGCCTCGAATTACTCGTCGAGCCAGGTGGATATCTTCCCGGCGATGAAGACGGGCAACTTGAAGCTGATCTGCAACGCGATGGTGCGCGAACTGCTGACCGGCGCGAACGGAAAAGTGAACGCCATCTCGTATGTCGATACCGAGACCCGGGAAGAACGGCAAATCCGCTGCCGGGTGTGCGTGGTGGCGGCGAGCGCATGCGAATCCGCGCGGTTGCTGCTGAATTCGAAATCGTCAAGGCACCCGAACGGACTGGCGAACAGTTCAGGCGTGGTGGGCCGGTATCTGATGGATTCGGTTGGCCGGGACATGGTGGGATATGTGCCCGCGCTCGAAGGCATGCCGCATTACGATTCGGACGGCATGGGCGGAGGCCATCTCTACATTCCGTGGTGGGGACTCGACAACAAAAATAAGCACTTCCCAAGGGGATACCACGTGGAAATCGGGGGAGGATACAACCCGCCCCAAGTGGGAAGCTTCAACGGCATGTGCGCGCGGGTGGAGGGTTACGGAAAGGGCCTTAAGCAGGCGATCCGCCGCGAGTACGGCTGCTACGTCGGCCTCAGCGGGCGCGGCGAGATGATCCCCAACGAAAACTCGTTTTGCGAGATCGACCCGGTGACCGTGGACCGGTGGGGCATCCCCGTCCTGCGCTTCCACTTCAAGTGGAGCGAGCACGAATTAAAGCAGGCGGACCACATGGAGCGGACGTTCGCCGAGATCTTCGATCGCATGGGCGGCAAGCTGCTAGGGGCGAGCAAGCCGGATCTCGAAACCCCGCGGATCTCGGTGCCTGGCGCCATCATTCACGAACTGGGCACGGTCCGTATGGGAAACGACCCGAAGACTTCCGCTCTCAACCAATACAACCAAGCGCACGATGTGAAGAACCTGTTCGTGGCGGATGCGGCGCCATTCGTCAGCAACCCGGATAATAACCCCACCCTCACAATTTGCGCGCTGGCGTGGCGAACAGCCGACTATCTGGCGGAGGAGATGAAAAAAGGCAATGTCTAGCGAACATCGGGCTCCGGCGGGCGAGAGCGTTTCACGGCGGGGCTTTTTCCAAGGTTTGAGCGCCGCCACCGCGGCCGCCGCCGCTACAGCATCCATCGAAGCACAGGAGCACGCTCACCACGAAGTCGCCGCGGAAAAAAACGCCATGGGCGTCTACAAGCCGCGATTCTTCAATCCGCACGAGATGAGCACGATGCGCCGGCTTGCCGAGTTGGTGATTCCCGCGGACGAGGAAGGGCCGAGCGCGGCCGATACCGGGGCGCACGAATTCATCGACCTGATTTGCGACAAGGCCGATACCATCGCGAACGCATACTCAGGCGGCATTCTGTGGCTCGATGGTGAAATGGCAAGAAGGCACGGGAAAACGTTCGTGGAGAGCACTCCGGCACAACAAACGGAGTTGCTCGATCTGATTGCATACAGGAAGAACGATGTGACGCCGCTTCAGCCCGGCGCGGACTTCTTCGCGCTGGCGAGGCAGATGATCGTCGACGGCTACTATACGACGCGCCAGGGCTTCAAGGATGTGGGCTATCTGGGGAACAAAGCAACCCGGAAATGGGATGTGCCCGCGGCGTCGCTCGACTACGCGCGGAAGGCGGAGAAGACCCCGTAGGAGGGCGGCCTGTCGCCGGATGCAACCGTCAGCCGAAAGAATCTTCCCTGGTGCGCATGGTTAAGTTTCGAAACACTCGCAAAAAACTCGACGAACAGATACAAATATCCCCTAAACGGGATCATTTCAGATACAATCTGTAGCGAAAGGTGCCTAATTCGGCAATTTCCCGCCCGGGCTTCCGTACCCAGCCTCACTTCTGCCCGGGCGGTTCTTTTATTGCCTATCCTGGCCCTATGAACTGCACGTTCCTTGCCAAAAGCAACGGGATACGCCAATTCTCCACAATCTACTTCTAAGTGCTTTGTCATCAATACCTGCTGCCGGCCTCAAGCAGCGGGGTGACCTCAACCTCCCCCCATTTGGGGGAGGGGTCGCGGGAAATTAATGCCCGGTTCGGAAACGGCGTGGGTAAAAAATAGCTACTCACCCGGCACGAGGGCGCACTCGCGGAATCTCATCGGCCGCGCGTCGCGAGGCGCCATGCGTCACCACTCGTTGTAAGGGGTGCCCTCGAGGCTTTCGTCACCCGAAGAACTCTTGACGTCGAAAATCCCCGGTGAGGTCTGGTCGACAGAGGCTACGGCGTCTTCCATGACCACGATCCAATCCGTACGGGTTCCAACGATCGGATCCACCGGGATTTCACGAAGGTAGCCGTATTCCACCAGTTCCTGCAAGGATTGCGGGGCTCGCTGCTTGTCGTAAGTGTATTCGTCGATGACGGTGCGTAGCGTAAAGAGATTCTGCTTCAGCACCGATTCCTTGGCGCGCTGGATGGAACGCTGGTAAATGGGCACGGCCATCGAGATGAGGATCGAGAGGATCGTCATCACAATGAGCAATTCGACGAGGGTAAACCCACGGAAGCGGCGGTTTAGCATGGCGTCACCATTCGGAATACGGCGTGCCGTCGGGGGCGCGGTCGTAGGTCTTGCTGTACACGTCGAAAAGGTTCTGGCCTCCCCAGGAGAGCGAACTGGGGTCGTCCTGCATACTGCGCATCCCCCAATTCCTCGAACGGGTCATCGGATCAATGGGAATACGCCGGAGAAAACGCACCTTCGATTTATCCTGCATCTCAACGCCCTCGACAAGCTGGTCCAGCGATTCCGGATAGCCATGGGTTTGCTGATCGATACGGCCGAGCAGCCCCTGGTCCGCCATGTCTTTATACCGGTCAATCGCGGTTCGGATCTCGGTGAGGCTCTGGCGCAATTGCCGCTCTTTCTCGCGCTGAACCCGGTAGCGAGCGAGCGGCACAGCCATCGCCGTAAGTAGCGAGAGGATGGTGAAAGCCACGATCAGCTCGACGAGGGTGAGGCCTCGCTGGCCGTGGCGTTTCCGTTCGTAAGCGCTATCTGCCCGGTGGACCATTGCTACTGCACCCGGATATTGGCCGCTGGAGAAACGGTGAGTATTGCCCGGCCCTCGGAATCCCTGGGAGCGAGATCGGGGATCAGAACATTCGAATTGCCGGCTCCCACGGCCTCAAATTGCAGGACGGCCAGGGAGCCGTTCGCCGTTACACCCGTTTCGCCATCGGGCAGCGAGATCGAGACCTCCGCCTGGCCCTCCGCGTTGCCCGGCGTATTTTCGAGGCCGAAATTCTTCCCGCTTGCCGCGAGCAGGGATCCCCGCCGGACAGATTTCAACTGCAGCACTTTCGGGTCGAACTCCACCTTGAAAGAAGCGCCATGAAAATCCCGCAGTTGCTGGCTATCGAGAACGAGCGTAAAAGTCGAGCCGGTCTGCACGACAAGTCCTGGCGGCGTAAAGCGAATCGTCCCAGATTGCGCGGCTCCCTGGCCCGTCATGCGGGCGATTTCCGGCAAGCCAACCTCCTGTCCGCCGATCCGTGCCGTCGCCGCGCGATCGCTGGCGACGCCGCGCCCGGAGCGGGCGGGTCCCGCGGCATCCGGAGCCATAACCGCTCTGGCGGTACCGCCTTCTCCCCGCGTGGATGCCGAAGCAGCCCCTCGCTCGGGCGACGGCGCGCCGGGTTTGGGTGGTTCCGCGGTGGCGGGTGGCAGCGCCGGAGCGCCGGGCTCCGGCGTCACCGGCACGATGGCGGCCGGCGCGGTGGAGGGCGCCAGCGTCGCATCGGAGGGCTCCGCCAAGTCAGACGGTGCGTAACTCAGTTTGATGATTTGGTCCGTGCCCGCGGCGATTGCGCGCGTATTCTCTTCGCCGATCTGATACTTACGGACGATGCGAGGGACCAGCGCAATAAACACTTCCTGATCCCGTTTGATGACTGATTCCCCGCTAAACAGACGCCCCAGAACGGGAATGTTCGCGAGTCCCGCGGTTCCGGAGAGATTGCGGGTATCCTCCTGGCTCATCAACCCTCCGATCAGGTTCACCTCTCCGGCGCGAAGCCGGACTTCATGGCTGATCTCGCGGTTGCCAATGACCGGCTGTTGCACTCCGCCGACGTCGATACGCTCGAGTACGCTTGAAATGGTAATGCGCAGTTTCAGATAGACCTCGTCGTCGCCCATCACGCGGGGCGTGGCCACGACCTCCGTACCCACCTGCTGGAAGTTGAACTGCGTGTTGGCGAAAGGCAATCCGCCGGTTCCGCCGCCGATGCCGGAGGTGAACGCGCCTTGTGCAATCGGCACCTGGCTGCCCACCTTGAGTGAAGCTTCAAGACCGTCGAGCGCGCGCAACTGCGGAGACTGAATAAGGCGGGTCGTGTTGTCGGACATCAACGCGCTGAAGACGGCGTTCGGCAGATTGACCGAAAAATCGTTGGTGGAAAGCCGGGAAATCTGACCCAGACGAATCGCGCTCGCCGTGGCCGAAACGCTCGCTGTAGGGTTGTCTGGAGTATTCGCCGACCCCGACGGCACGGCCAGTTCGGTGCGTGGCGTGAAAGCGATCGGGATGCTCAGCCCGTTCGTGGAGCCGCTCAGGAAGCTCGATACCAGGTCGCGGGTCTTGTTCCGGCTGGCTTCGAATACCATTACGTCGATCACCACTTCGGGCTTGGGCTTATCGAGATCGTTCACGAGCTTTTCGATCAGAAGCACCTGGTCTTTCTCCGCTCGCACAACAAGGGCGTTCTGCGTGGGCACGGGAAAAAGGAAGCGTGAATTGGTGACCTGACGGATATTATTCGCAATCTCGGTGAGTTCCTGAGCCCCGTTGACGTTCCGCAGGTAGAAGACTTTCACCACCCAATCGGCGTATTCACGGCGCTTGTTGGCATCGTCCTGCGTCACGAAGATGGCGTTGGAGGTCACGGGCTTCCAAAAGGTCTTGGTGAGCAGGGCGGCGTAATCCAGGGCTTGCTCCAGGGACGAATTCACTAACTGGATATCGCGCCGGGTGTTCCCGCTCTGTTGAAGAAACTGCGGATCAAAGAGCACGTTCACCCCGGCGAGTTTGCCGATGGTCTCAAAGATTATTTTCGGGGTCTGGTTGTTGATGACAAGATTGATCGGAGTACGTGAGAGAGGCTTCAATTCGGGCGGCTGTTGCAGCGATTCGAGCACCTGTCTCCGGCGCTCTTCAGCGAGTTCTTCGTCCGTTTTCGGGGGGGCCGCGGCCGCTTCCCCTGGGGACGCCTGCCTTTCCGTCTCCTTCCGGATCAACTCGCGTACCTCGTCGAGCTCCTGCCGGGCGATATCGAGCGAAGGGTCCATCAGAAGCGCTTTTTCGAGAGCGGCGGCGGCATCGGTGTAATTGCCCTGCTTGCGAAGTTGCTGCCCCTGTTTGAGGTATTCCTGGGCCGCGCGGAAGCGGGTGCGTTCATACGCCAGTTGATAGCGGGTATCGCCCGGGTCCTGCTGGAGCGCCTGCTGATAGAGATCGTGCGCTTTCAGATAATCGCGCGTGGCCTCGGCGGCTCTCGCCTCGGCGAAGAGCTTGTCTCCCTTGCGGGTGCGCGCAAGCGCGGGGAGCGCCAGGGCGGCC
>CAZXBZ010000046.1:0-13685 GCA_964639135.1 uncultured Solibacteraceae bacterium
GACCTCGCGGAAGCTGCGGCTCATCACGCGCTCCAGCCGGTTCTCGATCTCGTGCTCGTCCCAATAGTAGTGCTGCTCGTTCTGGCACCATTCGAAGTAGGAAACGGTCACACCGCCCGCGTTACAGAGGATGTCGGGAATGAGGAACACGCCGTTCCGGTCCAGAATCCGGTCCGCTTCCGGAGTCACCGGACCATTGGCGGCCTCGGCCACGACCCGCGCGCGCACGGAACCGGCGTTATCGCTGGTGATGGAATTTTCCAGCGCGGCCGGGACGAGGAAATCGCAAGGAAGCGCCAGCAGCTCCTCGGAACTGATGGGATCCGCGTCCCGGAAGCCCACAACCGTGCCGCACTGCTCCTTGTGCAGGATGAGTTTCGAGATATCCAGGCCGTCCTTACGGTAGATGGCGCCCTTCGAATCGCTGACGGCCACCACGCGCGAGAGCGCGGCGTCAAGCCGGCCGGCAACGATGGAACCCGCGTTGCCGAAGCCCTGCACCACGGAAACCGAACCCTTGATCTTGATGTGCAGGTGCTCGGCGGCGGCGGTGATGCAATGGAAAACGCCGGTGCCGGTTGCCTCGTTGCGCCCAAGCGAACCGCCCACGCAAAGGGGTTTGCCGGTCACGACTCCGGGAACGGGATAGCCGTCGGCCTTCATCATGCTGTAGGTGTCCATGATCCAGCCCATGGTGCTCGCGTTGGTATAGACATCCGGCGCGGGAATGTCGCGGTGCGGCCCCAGAATCGGCGCGATGCCGGCGGTGTACCGCCTCGTCAGGCGCTCCAGTTCCTGCTCGTTCATGTGCTTCGGGTCGCAGGCGACGCCGCCCTTTCCGCCACCGAAGGGAATATTCACCACGGCGCACTTCCAGGTCATCCACATCGCAAGCGCCATCACTTCTTCCCTGGTTACGCTCGGATGGTAGCGAATGCCGCCCTTGGCCGGGCCGCGCGCCGTATTGTGCTGTACGCGGAAGCCTTCATAGAGCGCCAGCGAGCCATCCTGGCGGCGCACCGGTACGCTGACCGTCAGGATGCGCTCCGGGCTCTTCAGGATGAGGCTCATCTCGTCCTTCAGCCCCAGGGCCGAGGCAGCGTTGTCAAAGTTCTCGACAGCCATCTGATAGGCGTTACGCGGCGCTTCAACGGCTTCGATTGGCGTTTCCTCCACAAGTGTTTGTTTGGACAAAATGGGTTCTCCTTGTGACAACTATGAGCAACGGGCGCGTTGGGAGGCGAAAAGAAGCGGCGGAACCGCGATCGCCATGGCGCGAGCCGTAGGTAGCTTCAGGAAAAATTTTCCCATGCGATCCAAGGCCACCGATAGCCCCAACGCCGTCAAAAATCTATAGAAACTTTCTATAGAACGGAATCACGATATCACATAGGTGGTAGAAGCATCTCATTTAACATTAGGATTACTTATCCTATACGCAAAATGACGCCGTGTATGACCGTGATTTCTCAACAAGCTGGCCAGGGTTCACGGCGGCGGGTTCCGGCCAAGGAGCGGGCCCTTCGAGCGCCCTCTCCCCGCGCGGTCAGGAGACGCCCGGAGCCTTGATACACGCGGCTTCGAGGGCCAGCGTTTCCTTGAACACGTCGAGCGGGCGCACCGTGCCCAGCAGTTTACGATCCTTGGCGTCGTTTACCACGGGCAGGATCTCGACATCGTTGCGAACCAGGCGAAGCGTGGCGGTCACCGCGTTTTCGCCGGGCGTGGCGAAGGGCGGATCCTTCAGCATGAACTCCTCGACGGGCGTATCGAGCCCCAGACACCGCTGCATGGCCACGTAGAGCTCCGTGTAGCTGACATAGCCCACGAGGCGGCCGTCGCCATCCACCACGTTAAACCCGGCCGCATTCGGCTCAAAGGCGTCGAGCACGCGCCCGAGCGTGATGCCGGCGGGGATGGAGAAGCGATCGGGAGTCATGAAGTGTTCCACGCGGACATCGATCAGCCCCGGGCGGTTCATCAGAAGCTGCATCACTTCGGTGGCGCCTCTCCGCTCGAGAAATTCCCGCGCCAGCCCCTCCCGCAGGAGCGACATGGAATCGGCGAGGCGCACGAAATCCTCGCGGCCGAGGCGAAGCACATCGAGGGAGGTAACCGCCTGGACGGAGACGCTGCGGCGGCCGGCGCCGCTTTTATCGAGCAGCGAGTTTTCTCCGAAATGATCCCCCGCCACAAGGGTCCCGACCGGCCCTTCGTTTTCCTCGAGGTAGATCGCGGCCGAACCCTTCTGAACCAGAAACAGGTGTTGCGCGGCATCCCCCTTGTGATAAATCCAATCCCCCGCCGCGAAGTGCGCGAGATCGGTCTTGCGATCGCTCTGAGGGGATAGCTCCACGGAATTCGGCGGGAAGAAAAGCTCCCAGGCCCAATCCACCGCGACCTGGAGTTTTCTCGACAGGCTGGGCATCTTCGCCAGATACACGCCCCTCCACAGAAACCACGCAAAAAACCCCGAGATATGCCAGCCGAGAATATCCGCGACGGCATTGCGGTGGCCGATTGCCGCCATCAGGCCGAGCGGCTTGTAACGAAACGGCCGCGCGGGCTTGCCGCGAAACCGCAGCGCGAGGTTCCGCGCCAGTTGCCGTGCCTGGCGGAGAGCGAATTGCGCGGTGGCGGGGCTGTAACCGCCGGCGTCTTCATCCGGAACCAGGGCACAATCCCCGATGGCCCAGACGTTTTCGAGACCCTTGACGCGCAGATCCGTCTCCACCGGGAGGCGCTTTTCGGCAAGCGGAATGCCCAGGGTGAGCACGAGCGGATTAGGCGCCGTGCCGATCGTGCAGATCACCAGGCGGGCCGGGATCGATTCTCCGTTCGCGAGCAGGACGCGGTCTTCGGTGACCTCCGTGGCGCTGGTTTCCAGCCGCACGTCGACGCCGCGTTCGCTCAGCTTCTTGACCGTGAAATCGGAAAGCGCCTGGTAGTTCAACTCCGGCAGCACGCGCTTGCCGCGCTGCAATAACGTGATGCGCGCCCGGACGCGGCCGAGTTGCGGATAGTAACGCCGGATGCGCTCCATCAGGTCGGCGATGTTCCCGGCGATCTCGACTCCCGAGAAGCCCGCGCCGACGACGACGACACTGAGAATCGCCCGCTGTTCCGCGTCGCCGGCGATGCTGGCCTCCTCGCAGAGACCGATCAGAGAGTTCCCCAGGGCGAACGCGTCGCCGATGTTCTTGAGGGGAAACGCATGCGCGGCCATGCCGGGGATGGCATTCAGGTTGACCACGGCTCCGCACGCCATCACCAGGTGGGTATACCGGATCCGGTGCGACTCGCCGCGGTCGTCCTGATAGGCCACTTCATTCGCGGCGGTGTCGATGGCGGAAACACGGGCCTTCATCCAAATCGTGCGCCGGGTCATTTCCCGGCCGCTTACCACGATGTGCAGCGGGTTGATGGTGCGCGCGGCGACCTCGGGCAGCATCGGCGTGAACACCATGTGGTTCTCCGCGCTGATAACGGCGATCTCGGCGTCTCGCGGCAGGCCGCGCTCGAGCCGCCTAGCGAGCTCAATCCCCGCGAAGCCGCCACCGATGATGACGATACGCGTTGGTTCCGTCCGATTTTCGAATGCCATCCCTTCTGGTGTCCCCATATTCTTATGATGCGACGCGCGTGGATTGGATACCGGACCGGAACCGTTTGTTTCAAAGGGCGCGCGGCTACAGCGGAGCCGCGCCGTGCGCGCCGGGCCGGGCCGGGCAATAGGGCGGCGGCGCCGCAAGGCAAGCGCGGGCCGCCCTCACGGCACTGTACGATAAGAAGTCCGGGCATATTTTCGCCTGGACGCGCGTATTTGTAATTCATTGATGGGTCCGCAACCCGGGCGAAGGAACAGGAATGATCATGGCGAAACCGGTTGTCACATTTGGGGAAATCATGCTTCGGCTTACTCCGCCGAATCTCGAACGCATTCTGCAGAGTCCGCGGTTCGAGGCGAGCTTCGGCGGGGGAGAGGCGAACGTGGCGGTGCTGCTGGCGGGGCTGGGCCAGCCCGCGCGCTACGTCACCGTGCTTCCCGAACACCACCCGGTCGCCGACGCCTGCGAAGGCAGCCTGCGGGGCCTGGGCGTCGATACATCGCACGTGGCGCGCGGCGGCGGCCGCATGGGAATTTACTATCTGGAGACGGGCGCGAACCAGCGCGCCAGCAAGGTCACCTACGACCGCGCCGCCTCCGCGATCGCCCTCGCCAAGCCGGGAGATATCGCCTGGGCCCTGGCGTTCGAGGGAGCCGGCTGGTTCCACATCACGGGCATCACGCCCGCCATCAGCGAATCCGCGGCGGCGCTCTCCCTCGAAAGCGTGCAGACCGCGCGGGAATTGGGCCTGCGCGTCTCGATCGATCTCAACTATCGCAGGAATCTCTGGAAATGGGGCAAGACCGCGCACGAAGTGATGCCGGAACTCGTGAAGTACGCCGACGTGATCGTCGCCAACGAAGAGGACGTCCAAAAAGCCCTGGGCATCCACAGCGAAGCGGATGTGCACGCCGGAAAGCTGGATACGGCGGCCTACGAGACGCTTGCCGGCCAGGTCCTCTCCCGGTTCGGGAACCTCACGACGGTTGCGATTACCTTGCGCGAAAGCTATTCGGCTTCGCATAACGGCTGGAGCGCGTGTCTCCACAATGGCGAAAACTTCTTCGTGAGCCGGCGCTACGACATCACGCACATCGTCGACCGCGTGGGCTCCGGGGACAGCTTCGCGGGCGGGCTGATCCACGGTTTGCAGCACCTGCCGACGCACGCCGAGGCGCTCGAGTTCGCCGTGGCCGCCTCCTGCCTGAAGCACTCGATTCCGGGAGATTTCGCGCGGCTGACGCTCGACGACGTGAACGGTTTGCTCAAGACCGGCGGCAGCGGGCGCGTGCAGCGCTAGCGGCCGCCGCCGGGTTTCCCGTTGCGCGCGCCCGGCGGCTGGAACCGCGCGCGCGAACGCTCCGTATAATAAGGGCAAGGTACTCTCGCAGCATGATTTTTCGAGCTTCCGGTTTTACCGGATCCGCGCTTATCGCACTGGCCGCTTTGCTTGGCCTCGCCACCGCCACGGGAGCGGCGCAGCAGACTCCGCACAGCGTCTCGGACACGGAGATCGCGCGCGCGCCGGGCGACTCCCCCTTTCGGACCGGCGTAAGCGAAGTGATCGTCCCGGTGACCGTCACCGATTACCAGGACCGCTTCGTCGACGACCTCAACAAGGACGATTTCAAGCTCTTCGACGAGAACGTGCCTCAAACCATCACGTTCTTCTCCAGGGATCGCAAGCAGCCGGTGGTGGTGGGGTTCCTGGTGGATATGTCGAACCGCAACGTCATCCATTGGAAGACGCTGCGGGAGGCCGTCGTCGAACTGGTGCTCAACCTGCTGCCGGCGGATAAACCGCAATACGCCGGATACCTGGTGCCGTATTCGACCACCGCGGATCTGGCGGTGGACACCACCAGCGAGGCCGGCCAACTGGTGGAAAAACTCGAGGAGTTGAAGCCCGGCGGGGGTTCCGCGCTCTACGACGCCATCTACATGGCCTGCACGCGCCGCAGCCTCATGAAAGGCGAGCCGATCGAGCCGCGGCGGGTGCTGATCATCGTGGGCGACGGCGTGGATACGGCGTCGAGCCACGGCCTTGAAGAAGTGCTTGAACTTGCGCAGCGCAACCTCGTCACCATCTATGGCTTAAGCACACAGGCGTATGGCTTCGCATCGTCAGGCGACAGCAATCTGGTGCGGCTGGCCACGGAGACGGGCGGACGCGTCGAGTATCCGCTCGAGGGCGTCTATAAGGACGTGACCGGCTATATCTCGAAGCCGCAGGACGCGGGAAACTTCGCGCTGGTGGTGGGCACGGGAGGGTACGCCACCCAGATCGCGCAGAGCCTCTTCGAATCCGTCACGGGCATCGTGGGCGAGATCAATACGCAGTACATTCTGCGCTACGTGCCCGCCAACACGGATTCGCCGCGCGTCTTCCGGCGCGTGCGCGTGGAAGTCAACCTTCCGAACGTCCGGATCCGCGCGCGCAGCGGCTACTACCCGTATAATCCCTAAAGACGGAGCGGCCGGGATCCAGTCGCCAGCCTCCGCGGCTGCCAGGCTGGCGCGCTCCTGGGGCCGCCGTGCTCTGGGGGCTGGCGCGCATGCGGCCACGAAACGGAGAGATCGGGAAGATTTGGGGCCAGACTCAGGCGATCCCCCGAGGATCGGTATGAGTTGAACCGCCGATAGAGCAAGGGTGAGGCGTTCGCGGAATGGAGCCACGGAGTTCAGAACCACGCGAAACGACGCCGGGCGGGCTGAAAGACGCCAGGCGGGCGGAGGATTCTGGGCGGCCGGAAAATGCCGAACGGCCGGAGCCGCGCGGCGCTCGCGGCCTCTTCACGGAAGGGACGCGCTCCGCTTTTGTCATTCTCGAGTTGCACGCACCGGGCGAGCCCGCCCAGCCCGCGGGAATTCTTCTCCTCGACCCGGCGGCAAACCACCTCCACGTGAAGGTTACCGGCGAGTGGCCCGCTTCGCTCGGCCGCGGCGACCGCGCGGCGCTCGAAGCCATCTCCGCGGAATTCGCGGAGCGCGCGGCCGGAGAGCCGGGCGAGACGCTGCTGGCGGAATTCGAAGACTCGTTCTCGCACCTGCTGCGGCTCTCTCCGCGGCAAGCGGCGGCGGCCGGAAATCCGGAACGCGAGATAGCCCGTCTCTTCGACCGTCACGTCCGGAGCCGCGCTCCCGCCCGCGAGACGCCGGCGCCCGTGATCCCCTTCCGCACGCATCTGCCGTTTTATCCAATGAGGATCGCCGCCGGGCTCTTCGAGGGCGACACGGAGGTGGAGGCCGCCGCCTGGGTCCCCGTGCCCGAGGGAGTGCGGCCGGACGAGCGGCTTTTCGTGGCGCGCATCACCGGCAAGAGCATGGAGCCGCGCATCCCCGATGGCAGTTGCTGCCTCTTCCGGACAAATCCGCAAGGCTCGCGCGAGGGAAAACTGGTGCTCGCCCAGCGCTTCGGCGTCTCCGAATCCGGCGGCGCCTTCAGCATCAAAAAATATCATTCCGAGAAAGCGCCCCAGCAAGCCCCGGCGGATGAAGGGTTTGGCGAGGGGGAATGGCGCCACTCGCGGGTGCGGCTGATTTCCCTGAACCCGCTTTATCCCTCCTGGGATCTCCGTGAAGACGAATGCCGGATTCTGGCCGAACTGGTCCGCGTTCTGGACGAGCGGGACGTTCCGGACGGTCTCCCCGAAGGCCCGCGAGACGGAGAATAACGCGCCGCCCGCGGCGAATCTCCACGCTTCGATCCAGTATTGCATTCGAGGAAATAGAAGAAGACAATAAAGTCTTAATGTCTGATTACATGGCGGGCGCTTCGCCGGCCGGGCCATTCAGACGGTCACTCCCAGAAGGAAGAGGAATTATGGCGTACATCATCATTCCGGAACTCTGCACGAAAGATAACCACTGCTTCGATGCCTGCCCGGAGGCCTGCATCAGCCCGGCCGAGGACGACGCCGGTTACGCCGCGGCGGAATCGCTCTTTATCAATCCGGACGGCTGCACCGATTGCAGCGCGTGCGTGGCGGTCTGCCCAAGTGACGCGATCTATTTCGAGGACGATCTGCCGGAGGAACACCACGCCGCCATCGCGAGGAACAAGGCGTATTTCAACTGAACGGCGCCGGCGGACGCGCGGCACGCCAGGAAGGCTCGCCGCCGTTTCGCCTTGCGCCCGGAAAACTCCCGTCCGCGGCTCCCCGCGGAACGGCGGCAAGGCAAGCGGAAGACGCCGCTCAGCGGCTGGTCCGCCGGACCATGTACTTGTTCAGCACTCGCTGGAGGGTTTCGGTTTTCACCGGTTTGGCGATGTAATCGTCCATGCCGATGTCGATACACTTCTGGCGGTCTTCCCGGCTGGCGTTGGCGGTCATCGCGATAATGGTGGAGGGCCGCCCGCCACGCTGCAGCTTCCGGATTTCCTCGGTCGCCTTGAAGCCATCCATCACCGGCATCTGACAATCCATCAGGACGACGTCGTAGAACTGTTTGCGGATCGCGTCCACGGCCTCCTGCCCGTTGACGACGGTATCGGCCGAAAAGCCGAGACGCTCGAGCATCAGCGAGGCGACGCGCTGGTTGGTGACGTTGTCTTCCACCAGGAGGATCGCCAGCGATTCCACGGAGGGCATGCTCTCCTTGATGGATGGGATCTCTCCGCCCGAATACGCGGGCGCCGCGGTTTTCTTGCCCTCGAGAAGCAGCGCGCGGGTGGTTTCGTAAAGCGTGGGCAGCCAGAGCGGCTTCGAAATGATGCACACGGCGCTCGCGCCGGGCAGTTCCTGCAGCACCACCCTGGTGCGCCCGTTGGTGACAATCATCACCGCCGTTTCCGGATAGGGCATGCTCGCGCGCAGATTCAGCAGAAAATCGCGCGTCGCCTCCGCGCCGTCGTCCACCTCCACGACGACCAGATCGAGGGGGCTCCCCTCCTTGGCGGTCTCGTAGAGCTTATAAAAGAACGAACTGTGATCCCGGAGCACATCGTACTTCATGCCCCAGGATGAAAAAGCGCGTTCCAGCAGGCGCGGCATCGATTCGGAAAGGCTCAGCGCCGCGACGCGTTTGCCTCCAAGCGCTTTTCGTTCCGGCGTGGCCACATAATCGGGGTGATCTTCCGGCAGGCGGTCAAGCAGCGCGGTGAACCAGAAGGTGCTTCCCTTGCCCACCTCGCTCTCCGCCTTCAGCTTGCCGTCCATCATCGTTACAATCTGCTTGGAAATGGCGAGCCCCAGGCCGGTGCCCTCGTTCTGGCGCTTGGAGGTCTCCGCGACCTGGCTGAACGGGAGGAAGAGCTTGTTCATGCTCTCCGGGGGGATGCCCGGCCCCGTATCGACGACATCGAAGCGCAGGTATTGCGTGTCGTCCTCCTCCACCACCTTCACTTCGAGGGAGACCTCGCCGTTCTGGGTGAACTTCACGGCGTTTCCCATGAGGTTGATGAGCACCTGGCGCAAACGCGCGCGGTCTCCGCGGACCACCATGGGCACCGCCGGATCGGGAATGCACACCAGTTCCACTTTCTTGCGTTCCGCGCGTTCCGAAAAGAGGAACAGTACCTGCTCCAGGCACTCCTGCAGGTTGAAGGGCTGGTTTTCCAGCTCGATGCTGCCCGCTTCCATCTTGGAAAAATCGAGGATGGAATTGATGATCTCGAGCAGCGAATCCCCGGAGGTCGCGATACTCGCCACCAGTTCGCGCTGACGCGGGTTGAGCTTGCTGTCGAGCAGCAGTTCCGACATGCCGACGATGGCGTTCATCGGCGTGCGGATCTCGTGGCTCATGGTCGCGAGAAAACGGCTCTTGGCCAGGTTCGCGGCCGCGGCCTGCTCCTGGGCGGCCTGCATTTCCTGAGTCTTCTCCGCTACGCGGTGGGTCAGTTCTTTTTCTCGCTCCACGCGCTGTTTGTAGAAGAAGATATCGAAAATGATGATCAGCAG
The DNA here is from genome assembly GCA_964639135.1 of uncultured Solibacteraceae bacterium. GTDB lineage: Bacteria > Acidobacteriota > Terriglobia > Bryobacterales > Bryobacteraceae > JACTMJ01. The sequence goes on from CAZXBZ010000046.1 coordinate 9,509, forward strand.
GACCGTCCCCAGCGTGAAGGCGGCAAAGAAGGTGGAACTGCGGTAGAACGACGACTCCGGCGCTTCCGGGTAATGAATCCACCGCTGGCCCGCCGCCGGGACGCCCGCATCGATGCCGCCGTCCTCGGGCACGGCGCTCGTTACGTATTCCGCGGCCGTCCGGCGTGCCGTACGGCTGGATTCCGTTCCGATAATATTTGCGAGGAAGATGGCGCAAACGCAGCCGATTACAATGGCCGCGAACCATTTCTCCACGGAGTTACTCACCGAACCTCCCACGCACGCTCCTTCACTGCCGAAGGCGCACGTATTCCGGCCGATTCACGCAGCCGGGCTGGCCGGTGACCGGAACCATCAGTACAGCTAAAAGGTCATAATCAGCATACCCTGAAATTGTTTCCGGCCAAAAGAAAAACGCATCTACATGACTATTTCCGCCGCTGAAGCTGATTCGGCGTGACTTATTTCGTTCCTTGCCGGCGCTCCGCCGGCAAGGAGTACTGGGCGAGAGTGGCGGCCAGATCTTCGTATTGATCGGAAGCTATGAAATCCACCGCCGCGGCGTGAGCGGCCTTCCAGCGCACCCGGACCGCGTCCAGGCCGCCGAAATTATAACCGGGGAGCCAATCCTCGCCGGGATTTGGCGGGTGGCCGTTGAGTGTATAGAAGCGGATGAGATAGCCGAGCCGGTGCGCGTGAGCCACCAGCGCGGTGAGCCGCCGCTGGTCCGCCGGCGTCCAGTCTCCGGCGAGGGACGGGCCTCCCCGCTCCACCACGGCCCAGGAGTTATTCCACCAGCGGCGGTAGTTGCCGGCGGGTTCGCTGAGCATTTCCCCAGGCGGCGCGCCCGCCATGCGCTCCAGTTGCCGCTCCCGCGGCTCCTCCCGGGAAAAATACTCGTTCCCCGGCGCGGAGCCGAAAACGTAAAAGCGTTCGCCGGGCCGCACTTCATCATGAAAGACGCGCTTCTGCATCTCGCCGGCCTCGGTGATCACGAGAACCGGCCGCATACGGATCGGCTGCCGCTTCGATTCATCGGCCACCCGGACGCTGCTGCTCAGCCAGGAATGATATTTCGCGAGAATTTTCGCGACGGCCTCGGCGTGCTCCCGCTCGTTCGTCTTGAACTCGAAGTGCAGGTAGAGGACCGGCCAGGCGGCCGTGTTGCCCTCGGAGAGCGCCTTCTCCACCAGCGGGCGCACCCGTTCGAAGAAATACGCCTCCAGGCCGGGCTCCGCGCCCGTGGTCTTCGTGGAATGGCTGATCACCGGGCGCGCTTCGCCCGGCCCGGCGTGCCAGGCAACGTCGATCTCGATCGAGACTGGCGTGCCCGTGGCCAGCGCGCGCTCGATCCGATCGACGTACTTGCCGTCGTAGGGGTAGCAATTATGCGCATCGCGGATCACCCGGACGCCGGGTGAAAAGTTCCGCCCGCCCGGGGGCTCCTTCCGCGCCATCAATGTCCCCGCCAGGACCGCGGCGAGAACCATGCCCAGGAGCGGCCCGCGCCGCGCCATGCCCAGCACCGGCCTCAAGAATCCATTCATTCCACCAGAATAGAGCACATGCCCGCCGGGGCCTGGGACATTCTTGCCCGGCTGCCGCCCCCAAGGCGCGGCGCGGACTGAATGCGGTACCTTTTAGTTTAGGTTCTTCATGGAACCGCCGTCCGGCATGCCCGCCCGCTCGATGAGGGACACGGCATCCGGAATCAGGCACCTTTCCCGCGGGCACTTTTGTCCGCCTCTCCAAAAAGGAATTTCAAGCTTGCCGGTGAAACGCATCGCTCTCGTTCTTTTTCTCCTCTTCAGCCACTTTTCGGCCATCTGGGCCTCGGGCGCGGAACAAGGGGCCGGACACGCTCTGAACGGCTTTCTGCTTGGGCTGGTGGTCGTGATTCTGGCGGCCAAGGTGGGCGGCGAGATCTTCGAACGGCTCGGGCAGCCCGCGGTTCTGGGCGAACTCGTCATCGGCATCCTGCTGGGCAATCTGGTGATCTTCGGCATCACCTGGGTGGAACCCCTGAAGACCTCGGAAGCGCTGGCCGTGGCCGCCGAAGTGGGCGTCATCGTGCTGTTGTTCGAAGTGGGGCTGGAGAGCCACTTGAGGGAGCTGATGGCCGTCGGCCTCTCCGCGATGCTCGTCGCCGTCCTGGGCGTGATCGCGCCCGTGCTCCTGGGATATGGCGTTTCGAGTTTTCTGGATCCAACCCATGAGTGGTACGTGCATTTGTTCGTCGGCTCGACGCTGGCCGCCACCAGCGTGGGAATCACCGCCCGCGTGCTCAAGGACCTGCATAAGATGGACGCCAAGGAAAGCCGCATCATCCTCGGCGCGGCCGTCGTGGACGATGTGCTCGGCCTCATCATCCTGGCGGTCGTCACCGGCGTCATTGCCTCCGTCGCGTCCACGGGGTCGGCGGCCGTGAACTACGGCGAAGTTGCGACGATCGTCGCGAAAGCCGTTGTTTTTCTCGCCGCCGCGGTGATCGCTGGACGCTTTCTCCACGTACGGCTTCTCGAATTCGGCAAGCGCTTCAAAACCACCGGCGTGCCGCTCGCGCTCGCCCTCGGCCACTGCTTCTTCTGGGCCGGACTCGCGGGGGTGATCGGCCTGGCGCCCATCGTCGGTGCTTTCGCCGCGGGCCTCGTCCTTGAGGGCAGCGATTACCGCGAATTCATACAGCGCGGCGAGGATACGATCGAGCGCCTCATCCATCCCATTTCCACCGTCCTCGTGCCGATCTTCTTCGTCATGATGGGGCTGAAGGTGGATCTCAGCGTTTTCGCGGATCCCATCGTGCTGCTCGAAGCGGCGGGAATCACCGCGGTCGCCATTATCGGAAAGCAGGTTTGTTCGCTGGGGGTGCTGGAAAAGGGGCTGAACCGGCTGGTGGTGGGCATCGGCATGATTCCGCGCGGCGAGGTGGGCCTGATTTTTACCGGCATCGGCGCGTCTCTGATGGTCCATGGAGAACCGGTGCTGAGCGCCCAGTTGGTCTCGGCGCTGGTGGTAATGGTGATGTTCACCACCGTCGTCACGCCGCCGCTGCTCAAGGCGTTCTTCGTTACCAAACCGGGATAACCCGCGCGAATCACGATCCGGCGACGCTCTGTTGTAAAGTCTAGGGAATGGGCCGCCAATTATTCGACATTACCTGTCCATGCTGCAAGGCGGAGCTGAAAATCGATCACGAAACGGAAGCGGTCATCAGCCACGCGGAGGCCGCGAAAGCGCCGGCGATCGGCGATTTCAGCAAGGCCGTGGCCGATCTCAAGAATGAGGCCGCCCGGCGGGAAGCCGCCTTCCAGAAATCCGCGGCCGCCGAACGGAAACAGGCGGACGTGCTCTCGAAGAAATTCGACGAGCTTCTTAAACAGGCTAAATCGTCGCCCGATACCAAACCGGTCCGCGATTTCGACCTGGATTAAACGCTCCCCGCCCGAACCGGGCGCTCCTCGCGCCACGCACCGGATATTCCGCCGCATGGACGGAACGACGCCCCGCAACGCCCGCTTACGGGCCCAGCCTCTCGATCGGGGAAAATGAGGTCATGCGCATCGTTTCCTCGGTTGAAATCCTCAAGACGCCCGTTTTCGGCGTGGATCAGGTCGTCGCGCGCGAAAGCGACGGCTTTGAAATCCACCGCTCCGTGGTGTCGCATGGCGGCTCGGCGGTTATCCTCCCGGTGGATGAAGAGCAGCGCGTGATGCTGGTGCGGCAATACCGGCTGCCCGCCGGTGGAAAGCTCTGGGAACTGGCCGCCGGCCGGGTGGACCCAAGCGAGAAGCCGCTGGCGGCCGCCCGCCGCGAGCTCATCGAGGAAACCGGCCTGCGCGCCCGCCGCTGGAAACTGCTCGCGAAGCTCTACCCCACCCCCGGCTACGTATCCGAGCGGATGCATCTTTACCTCGCCACCGGACTCACGGAAGGCGAGCCACAGCCGATGGACGACGAACGGATTGAGACGCGCTGGTTTACACGCAAGGAACTCGAGGCGCGGGTGGATGGCGGCAGGATCGAGGACGCGAAGACCCTGGCGGGATTGCTGCTGTACTGGCGCGGGCTGGCGCGCTCACCCGGAACGCGCTGAGGCCCGCCGCGCGGAACATTTCCACGCGAGAAGCGCGGAGCGGTTCGTCCGCTCCGCGCTCTTGCCGGCGGCCAGGACCGGAAT
>CAZXBZ010000047.1:0-13547 GCA_964639135.1 uncultured Solibacteraceae bacterium
AAAGGATAATGCCGGGACTTTTTATTTTAGCAATTCGAGCAACGCGTCAACGTTCGTAACCGGCAGTTGACAGGTAAAATTGTGGCAGACATAGGCGGCCGGCGCGCCGTTAACCGGGTGTTTGTCGGCGACGCCGGGCAGCAGGGGGGAACTGCGTCCCGCCTCGTCGGCCAGCAGTAAAACCGAATCGGGAAGGAACCGCCGCCAGGCCACGTTCAGAAGGCTGGCGACGCGAGGTTCACCGCGGCTTCCGGAGATGACGATTTCACGCGGCTTGGCCAGAAAGAACATCAACGCCACCAGCATTTGCGGCATCCCAGAGCCGTCATTGGCCAGTTTGCGGCCGAAGGCAGCCAGGGTGCGTTCGGCTGTAGCGCGATATTCTTCGCGCCCGGTGATGCGGGCGAGACGCAGTAGATTGAGCGCGGCGGTGCTGTTTCCCGAAGGTTCGGCGCCATCGTCGTCATCCTTGATGCGGAGCACCAGCGGCGAGCCGGCGGCGGCGTCCGTCGAATAGAACCCGCCGTGGTCGCGATCCTCAAACAGTTCGATCTGCTTTTGGGTGAGCGCGGCGGCGGTTTCGAGATAACGAAGTTCGAACGATGATTCGTAGAGGTCCAGCAGACCCTGCACAAACAGCGCGTAATCGTCGAGGAACGCCGGGATGGCGGCCTGTTGGTCGCGATAACGGCGCAAGAGGCTTCCCGTGGATTGATCCCTCATCCGGCTGAGAATGAATTCAGCGGCATTTTGAGCCGCGGAAAGGTAGCGGGATTCACCGAGCGCCCGCGCCCCCAGTGTGAAGGCGGAAATCATCAGGCCGTTCCAGCCGGTCAGGATCTTATCGTCCCGGTGCGGGCGAAGGCGCTCGCCGCGTAGCGCCAACAGGCTGGCGCGGGCGTCTTCGAGCGCGCGCGCGAGTTCCACCACGGGGATGGAAAAGTGGGCGGCGGTCTCGCCGATGGTGTGTGATTCGAACAGTATGTTACGGCCGCTGAATTCACCGTGCGGGTCGTTCGCCACGTTGCCGCCGGTTTCGACTCCATAGCGATAGGCGAACCAATCGGCGGCAGGTTGTCCCAGGGTGGCGTTAATCTGCTCGCGAGTCCAGAGGTAAAACGCTCCCTCGCCCTTTTCCTCCGGCCGGGAGGCATCGATCGCGCTGTCGGCATCCTCGGCCGAGTAGAAGGCCTTTTCGGGGCCGGTAAGATCCCGGAGTACGTACTCGAAGATATCGCGCGCGGTGGCGCCCAGCGCCTCATCGCCGGTCAGTTGGTAGGCCTCCAGGTACGATGTTGCAAGCTGTGCCTGGTCATAGAGCATCTTTTCGAAGTGCGGAACAAACCAGCGCTCATCCACCGAGTAACGATGAAAGCCGCCGCCCAACTGATCGTGCATGCCCCCACGGGCCATGGCGCGCAGCGTTTGTAACACCATCTCCAGCGCTTCGCTGTGGGGATTTCGCCGGCTGTACCGCAGCAGAAAGTTGTGGACCACGGGACGGGGAAACTTGGGCGCGGAGCCGAACCCGCCAAACCGCGTATCGAACATGCGGCGGTACGCATTGTAGGCGGCCTCGAGCGGCGTTTCATTCAGCCAGCCGGAGGAGGAGTCTTCGGCACGGACGTACTTCTCCAGTTCGGCCAGCACCTGGTTGCTGGAGTTAATGAGGCTATCGCGTTCCAGTGCCCAAGCCTTGGCCAGTTCGGTGAGAACCTCGCGGAACCCGGGTCTGCCATAGCGGGTTGCGGGCGGAAAGTAAGTGCCGCCGAAGAAAGGTTTCAGCTCGGGTGTGAGCCAGACCGACATAGGCCAACCGCCGCCGCCGGTGGATGCCTGCACAAAGAGCATGTAGACACGGTCGACGTCGGGCCGCTCCTCGCGATCGACTTTGATGGCGACGAAGTGGCTGTTGAGCAGCGAGGCGATCTCCTCGTTTTCGAAAGACTCGCGCTCCATCACGTGGCACCAGTGGCAAGTGGAGTAACCGATGGAAAGAAAGATCGGCTTGTCTTCACGGCGGGCCTTTTCGAAGGCTTCCGTGCCCCAGGGGTACCAATCCACCGGGTTGTGTGCATGCTGGAGCAGATAGGGGCTCTTCTCGTGGATCAGGCGGTTGGTAGGCATGGCTGATGAATCGGACCGGGCGGGACACTTCAATTGTAGCTCCGGCGCGCAGGTGTGAGTCCGGTGCCACGCGGTTGTGCGGCATGGAAGTGCGGGGTGCAGCGGATTATTTATTGCACCAACAAGGCGAACCCGTTCATGGATCCAACCCGCGGCTGACTTACCAGGTGGATGGCAGGTTGGCTCCCCGGTGTTGCCACCGCAACGGCCGCTTTGAGGATTACTGCGCAGACCGCCGAGCAGCTTGACCTCCACTTTTATGCCACGCGCCCGTGACACGCTTTTTCACTTCGTGATACGGTGGGAAGCAAGCGTAATGCACATTCCGGATGGCTTCCTGTCCCCGCCCGTGTGGCTTGCCATGGACTTGGCGGCTATTCCAGCGGTTGGTCTGGTGGCGCGCAAGGCCCAGGGTGCGCTGGAAGAATCGTCAATCCCGCTGCTTGGTGTAATGGGCGCTTTCGTTTTCGCGGCCCAGATGATCAATTTCCCGGTAGGTCCAGGGACCAGCGGCCACCTGGTGGGCGCAGCCTTGCTGGCCTATTTACTGGGACCGTGGGCGGCGGCGATGGTGATGACCTCGATCTTGGCGATACAATCGCTGGTATTCCAGGATGGCGGCATTCTGGCGCTGGGGGCCAATGTTTGGAACATGGCGATGATTGGCGTACTGGCGGCGTGGTTGCCCTACCATTCGCAGGCGGTAGCCAGCCGCAGGAAGGCCGTAATCTTCACCGGCGCCTTTCTTTCAGTAATCTGCGCCGGATGCCTGGCGCTGGCCGAGTTGCTGATTTCCGGCCTGCACATCCCCGCGCCCGTACTTGCGGTGGCGCTGGCCTTGTTCGCCGTGAGCGCGGCGATCGAGGGTGGAATCACGGTCGCCATCATTCAGGCCATTGAGAAGATACACCCCGGCTGGATCCAGGCTGGCGCCAGCGGCGGTAAACGCACCGGCTTGATGGTGGTTGGCGCGGCGGCGCTGGTGCTGGCCGTGGGCGGAGTGCTGGTTGCCTCTTCCTCGCCCGATGGTCTGGAAAGACTGATCGAGACGGCGGGCTTGAGTTCCCGCGGCCGCGCGCTGATTTCGACTCCACTGAGCGGCTATGAGTGGAGCATGATGGCGTCCGAGTGGCTGCGCAAGGCGCTGGCCGGATTGGCGGGACTGGTCTTGATCTATGGCCTCTGCCTGCTATTAGGCCGCGGTTTGATACGGCGGCGGAGTTCCTGAGTGCATCAACGGACGCTTGATCAATGGAGTCGCGGCGCATCGTGGCTCCACCGCCGGGATGCGCGCGCCAAGGCGCTTGGAACGCTGGCATTGCTTGCTTTGATCTCCTCGGCGCCGGTTCGGGTGGCGCCGCTGTATCTGGGAGTGACGGCAATTCTGGCCGCCGGCATCCTGGTGGCCCGCCTGCCCCTGGCGGCGGTACTGCTACGCGCGGCGATTGTAATACCGTTGTCACTCACCTTCGCCGCGTTGGTGGCCATTCAGGGCGACGTTGCCAAGGCGGCGGCTCTGGTAGTGCGGACCTACCTCTCGGCGGCGGCGGCGCTGCTGTTGGTGGGGGTCACGCCTTTACCCAAGTTGCTGGATGGCTTGCGAAGGCTGGGCGTACCGAAAATGATCATCCTGACGACACAGTTTCTGTACCGTTACTTGTTTGTGCTGGTCGAACAATCGCAACACATGCGCATTGCGGCGTCGGCGAGAGGCGGAGGGAGGGTTCTGCGGGCAATCGGACTGCGCCGGGCCGCGGGCAGCGTGGCGGTGCTGTTTGCGCGTTCCTATGACCGGGCCGAAGGCATCTACCGCGCCATGTTGGCACGCGGGTTTCAGGGCGAATTCCGGTTGCTGGAGCCGACTCGATTCGGCTGGGCCGATTCGCTCCTGCTCGGCGGCCTGGTGCTGGTGTGCGCAGTTCTTGGTTGGAGCCTGCCGGCGGCGTGACTCCGTTGATCGAAGCAACCGGTCTGCACTACCGCTATCCCAACGGAACGGCGGCGCTCAACGGCGTCGATTTCGCGCTTCAAGAGGGGGAGACAGTGGCGCTATTCGGGCCGAATGGCTCGGGTAAGACCACTTTCGTGCTGTTACTGAACGGATTGATTTTTGGCACTGGCGCGCTGAGTGTCTGTGGGATCGGCGTGAGCCGGAAGACAGCGGCCGCAGTCAGACGGAAAATCGGCATTGTGTTTCAGGACTCCGACGAGCAACTGTTCATGCCGACCGTGCTTGAGGACGTGACTTACGGATTGCTGAACATGGGAGCGGACGAGCGGGTGGCGGTGGAGGCGGCACGAAAAGCCTTAGGGCAAGTGGGCGCCGCACACCTGGAACAGCGTGCGCCTTATCATTTGAGCGCGGGCGAGAAGCGGCGCGTGGCTCTGGCCGGCGTGCTGGTGATGCAACCGGACGTGCTGATTCTGGATGAACCCACCACGTTTCTGGATCCGCCGGGGCAGCGCGATCTTGTTCACTTACTCCGGCAACTGCCACAGGCGAAGATACTGGTTACTCATGATACTGAGTTTGCCGGCGCGCTCGCCAGCCGGGCTGTATTCTTCGAACGGGGAAAAGTCCTGGGCTCCGGTCCGGTCGAGGAAGTGATCCAGCGATTTCGATGGAGTCTCGATTACGATTGACGGGGAGACGCAACGATCCCCCACCATCTTGCCGGATCAGGCTTGCTGTTTGCCAGAAGATTTCTTGCGATACTCCGCCCACCGGCGCTTCTGCGCGGCGGCAATGCGCTTCCGCGCGGCTTCACTCAGTTGGCGTTTACGCGGCGATTTGGCGGCGGGAACCGAAACCGTGGCGGACTTCACCCGGCGCCCGCCGAGGAGGGCGCGAACCTGAGCGATTTGTTCGTCGATACGCTTGCGCTGAAGTTGAAGCCCTTCGAGTGCCGCGCTGAGCAACGTCTCATTCTGAACGGATTTAGATCTGGCCATTGATGCTCCAAAGAAACGATATCACAACATAGATGGGCCCGTAACTATTGCCAGATAATTCCGGCAGGATAATTGGAACGGCGGGGCCTAATTTAACGTGATTCACAAATCAGTGTAACCGGTCCGGTATTGACTAACGTCACCTGCATGGAAGCTTGAAAAACTCCGGTGGCGGCATTTACGCCGCGCCGCCCGAGGGCAGCGACAAAGTAGTCGTACAATTCCCGGGCCTGATCGGGCGGAGCGGCCCGGTCGAAGCTGGGGCGCCGTCCTCTACGGCAATCGCCGTAGAGCGTGAACTGTGAAACCACCAGTAATTCACCGCCAATATCCGCCAGGCTCCGGTTCATCTTCCCGGCGCCATCCGCAAAGATTCGCAACCCGATGGTCTTATCAGCGAGATAATCGGCATCGGCGGTGGTGTCGGCCCGTTCGACGCCCAGTAAGACGACCAGACCGGTGCCGATTTCACCGGTAACTTCGCCATCTACCTCCACCCGCGCCCGGCTCACGCGCTGGATCACCACACGCATGCTATAAGTATGCCAGAGGCTGCTAACGATGATTGAGACTTATGCCTATGCCCGCGCGGGGCTGCTGGGAAATCCGAGCGATGGGTATTTCGGCAAGACGATTGCCGTCACGGTTGGCAATTTCCGCGCGCGCGTGCTGGTACATCCGAGCGCGCGGCTGGAGATCCGGCCGTCGAAAGCCGATATGCCGGTATTCGAGAGCCTGGAAGATCTGTATGCCACCACGCGCTGGCGCGGCTACTACGGTGGAATCCGGATCATCCAGGCGCTGATCGTGAGGCTGATCGACTGGTGCGCGGCCGAAGGCATCGAACTGGAGAATCGGAACTTCACGCTGGAATATGAATCGACCATTCCATTGCGCCTGGGGTTGGGCGGCTCGAGCGCGATTATCATTGCAGCGTTGCGGGCGCTGATTGAGTATTACCAACTGGAGATTCCGCTCCAGATCCAGGCTCGCCTGGCGCTGGAGACCGAAACGCGGGAACTCGGCGTGCCCGCCGGCCCGCAGGACCGGGTAGCGCAGGTCTACGAGGGGTTGGTCTATATGGACTTCCGGCGGGAGTTGATGGAGTCGCGCGGATTCGGTGAATACGAGTACCTGGATACCGCGCTGCTGCCTGACTTGTATCTCGCCTACCGGACCAAACTCAGCGAGGGGACCGAGGTGTTTCACAACAACGTGAGGGAGCGCTGGAAAAACGGAGATGCCCAGATCATTTCGGCCATGGAGCAGTGGGCCTCCTATGCCGAGCAGGGGAAGACGGCACTCACGGACCGCAACTACGGCAAATTGGGGATGCTGATCGATGCCAACTACGATCTGAGAGAGCAGGTATACCGGATCGGCGAGGGGAACCGGGAGATGGTCCGGGTAGCCCGCTCGGCCGGTGCTACCGCGAATTTTGCGGGCTCCGGCGGCGCGATCGTGGGGACTTACGATGGGGCGGCCATGCTGGAGCGGTTACGGACGGTATTAAGGCCGTTGGATATCGTAGTAGTGCGTCCGGCTCTCAGTCCGCTCAGGGTCTCTAGGTGAAGTGAATCGAAGGTACTAGGGGATCGCGCCGATGTCATTGGCCTCCGCCGGCAGGCATAATCGAAGCAATGATCTATCGCCGTAAACGTTCGAGGACCTCGGCTCCGAGCGGCTTCTACCACTTCGAGAGCGCCGGAAAAGGCAGTGTCTGTGGGTTCGGCTTTGGCGAGTACCTCCGGCTTCGCGACGAGAACGGAAATGTCTGGCAGGGGCAGGCGGAGCCCCAGGGCGACAACACCGTTCGCTACCGATTCCGCGACTCCAATGGAAACATGCTGTCCGGTATTTCCGACGGAGGCGGAATTGTACTACGCGATGAAAATGGTAATACCTGGCGGGGGTTGATCGATTAACATACTCACGTTTTTGGTTTCTTTCCAATTACACAGTAGTTCCGGTCAGGCCAGGAGATGACACGCGCCACCTGAAATCCCGCGGCGCGAAGTTCGTCACTTACTGATGCGATGGAGATGCCGTGTCCCCAGCGGTTGCGCGGCCCCCTCAGTTGAAATGAAATCAGGTTGAAGGAGAGTCCGGCCGGCCGGTCGATCACGGCAATGGTTCCGCCCGGGCGGATCGCGCGAAACAGGCTGGCATTCATCGACCCGGGTTCGGTGAAGTGGTGGAACACGCGGCGCAGGTACACCACGTCACAACAGGCAGCGGGCAGGCGCGCATTGCCGGCGGCGCCCTCAAGCACGGTCACATTGGGCGGACGCCTACCCTGCATCGATGCCACCAGCTTTGGATCGAGCTCGGTGACATACATGGAGAGCGCGCCATCAAACTTGCGGGCGAGAAGAAATGCGAACTTCCCATCGCCCGCGCCCACCTCGGCGGCCACCATGCCGGGACGCAGCGCTAATTCGCGCGCGAGCAGCGCCACCTGCTCGGAATCGGTATCGCGGCGCGGACGGAAATAGAGGAGCGCGAGCAGGGCCACCAGTGCGATGAGTCCAATCAGAATTACGCGAGCCACCTTTGTATGATAGCTTCGCCGACGGGATTTACCGCGGTGGAGGATTGTGGTGCGGGAGCGCTTAGGGTTCCGCCCGCTTCAGTAGGGCGTCGATCGATGCAATGTTCTTTCTTGCGTACTCGGATTCGGTCAGATCAGGGTTGATGTCCAGCATCTTGCGGAAATGAAGCAGCGCGGCGGGAAGGTCGCCGACGTTGCCGCTGGCCTGGGCTTTATGAGCGTATAGCAGGCCGAGGGCGTAATGAACATAGGCGTCCGCCGGGTCGTAGCTAAGCGCCTTCTGGCAATAAGGAATTGCCGTATCAAACTGGTTCAGTTTCCGGTAGCTGTCGCAGATTCCGAAGTACGCCATGTTCCGCAAGTCGCTCCAGACGTCGCGTTGCGCGGCGCGCTTCTTGCGCCCCATGCCGATCAGAAAGCCGACGGCATAATAGTTGATCTTACCCGCGAGTTTGCTGTCGAAGTCCGTTAAGCGAAGATACTCCTTGTACTCGGCGGCGGCGTCCTGAAACTTATTGCTCATGCGCAGGCTCTCGGCCAGCCAGAAATGGGCCTCGCCGTTGTTTGGCGTCAGCTTGATCGCCTTGCGGGCAGCCTCGATGGATTCCGGGTACATCTCCTTCATGCGATAGGCCTGCGCCTGGAGGTACAAGGCCATGGCGTTGTTCGGTTCCCGCCGGGTCACCACATCCAACTGGCGAATGGACTCGTCTACGTTTCCGATGTCCAGCAGCATCCCGGCATAAGTGGAGCGTGCTTCGGAATAATCCGGATCAATCTCGATGGCCTTCTGGAAGTACTTGCCGGCCTGTTCGTCATCGAACAGGTCGCGGCTGGCGCGGGCGATGTAGAGAGCCGCCTGGGAGTAAGTGGGGTCCAGCGTCAGCGCCTGTTCGAACTGGGCAATCGCCCGCTTGCGATCCTCATTGCTCTTGCCTTTGACATAGAGTTCCAGGCCCTTATCGAAGGCGTCCACCGCTGCCCGCGGCCGGCGTCGTGGAATGAGAATCTTCAGCGTGACGGTACTTTCCTCGCCCGGATAGACGGTCTCTTCACGGGGTCCGTCGGGCTCGTATCCCATGCGGACGCCCTTCACCGTGTGCGCACCCGGCACCAGGCCCGGCATGCGCAGAGGCGTTCCCTTGCTGATGGTGCCGACGGACTTGCCGTCCAGGAAGACCTCGACATTGGCCAGGTTGGTTTCAAACACCAGGGTGCCGAACTTGGGAGCCGGCAGATTGCCGGGCGCCCGGTTGGAGGGCACCCAGGAGAGAAGCATGTTCGGATCGAAGCTGCCGCGTTCCGACGTGGGATTCTGCTGGCCTTTGGTCGCTTCGCGGACGTTGCGATGGACGTATTCGGCCAGTTCGTCGGCGGTAACAATGCCGTCTCGATTCTCGTCGGCTGAGCCCTCCATGCCTTTGACGACGTAGTAAGTGAAGATGCCGTGGCCACCGCCCCAATCGGCGCTCTCAAATGATCGCTCGCGATCGCGGCTGGCGGTGAGCGAGAAAAGCGACTTGTTCAAATCGAGCAGCGCCCGGTTCATCCCCTGCGCATTCTCGTCATCGGGAATCGAGATGGCGCCGCTGTGGCAGGCGTCGGTGAGCAGCACTTTCCACTTGGCATGGATCTTGCTCCCGATCACCTCGCCGAGCCGGTCCATCGGATAGCCGGTACCGGCGATGCTGGAGGCGCTGAAATCGCTGGGCGCCAGGTATCCTTTGCCCTGGTACACAAAGCCGTGGCCGGCAAAATAGATCAGCACGCGGTCGTCGTTATGGGCCACCGAAGGAAGCCACTGTTCCAGTTCGCGGCGCATGGCGGAGAGCGTGGCCCGGGCGCCGGTGAGCTTATGGACGTTTTCGGCCTTGAAGTTACCGCCCTCGGGGCTGATCAGTATGGAGTAAATGGCGTCGGCGTCACGCTCGGTATAACGGAGTTGAAGCTTTTCGGGCAGGTTCTGGTATTGGCTGATACCGATCACCAGCGCATAGCTGCGGGGAATGCCCGCAGGTGGCGTGGTAACCGGCTCCGGCGTGTCCTTCTCGTATTTGAGGTCGCGTTCCTGCTTCTGTTGAGCGCCGAGCGGAACAGTCAACAGGCAGGCGGCAAACAAGGCAACATACTTCATGGCGATCACCTGTGAGCGAGTCGGAATTCGTAGATCACCGGGCCGCTGAGCGGCTCAGGAGAAGAGACCACGGCGCGTTTCTGGTCGCGGATGAACAGTAGTTCCCGGCTGGAAAGATCCGGCATGGCGGCCAGGTTGGAAGGCAGGTGTTGGACCGACTCCACCGGTTTGGGGCCGGCGGTGCTGTCCACGCACTCGCCGCGCGCCTTGAAGACGGCGTCGTCACAGCGCGGGATGAGATTCGATGGCGGAGGGGGCGATTTGGGAGGCGGCGGCAGCGGCCTGTATTGTGGAGCCGGCCGGCCCAGTTCGAGCGGTGTGATCATCCAGTAGACAATGTCGTGGCCCGGAGGGCCGGTAACACGGAAGGCGCCTTCGCTGGCGGGCACTACGTATTCGCGGCCGGCTTCGACGCGGTTCGCCGTGCCGGTATCTTCACGGGGAAACAGTTGGGAGTAATCCCCCGAAGTGCCCTGGTTCATCACGTACAGGTAACCCGTGAAATTCGACCGGAAACGAAAGCGGATGCGGTCGCCCTGGGCGAATATGTGTGCCGGATCCACCGCGCGCCAGTTGGAGCTGTCCCGCAACTCCAACTGGATCTCCATCCGCCCCGGCGCGCGGCGCTGCGGCGCGGAGCCAGCGAACGCGATCACTATCCAGGCCGAGCCGAAAACGATCTTCGCCAGGCGACTCATCCTGCCTCCTCAACGGTGATGTAGTTTCACGTCGACCACCAGCCGCGCATCGGGATCACGGCTGGGATTGACCACGTACACGGCCTTCTCTTTCTCTTTCGTCTCGCCGGCCGCCTTATCATCCACCTTCTCGAAAACAAGATCCCGCGCATAGACTTTGTCGCGCAGATTAGCCACCAGGTCGTCACTGATGTTCGCCGCCGATGCCAGCATCACGCGCTTGGGCTGCCTGGCCGGTTGTTGGGGAGCGGCCGCGGGCTTGGCGCTCAAGTTGTAAATCAGGTTCTCCAGGCTCTCTTCCGGCTGGCGGGAAAGAACCAGGAAGAGTCTCTCCTCGCCGGGAGTCTCATCAAAGGTAAAACGTCCTCCCGGGGGCATGTCGTAACCGTGGCCGCGGCGTACACGGTTGTTTCCGTCATCGATTTCGGCTGACGGAAATAGCACCCGCCAACTGCCGCTTGAACCGCGCATCACGATGTAAAGATAGGCATTATCGTTCGGTTCGACGCGCAGCCGGATCCGGTCTCCAGAGTGGAATATGGTATCGGCATCCACTTCGTCGTAGGAGTTACCCGAGGCAAGCCGCAGCAGGCTATATCGAACGCCGAGCGGAACCGCCTCATCGGGAGCGAAGGCAACCTGGACCAGCTTGGTGTCCGTATACATCGCCGGTGCGGTGGAGCTGGTTGAACTGGTCGAAGCCGTTTCCACCAGGTCCGGCACGGAATGCCGTGGCGGAACCCGGCGGGTCTGCTTCCTGGGTGATCTCGAAACCGGATGATCGGCTTTCACCGGCTGCTGCTTGACCGGCGGCGCATAAAACAGTTCCCTGGCGGTTAGTTTCGAATCACTCTGCGCCAGCAGCAGCGGCGAACCAATCAGGATGCAGCAAAACAGTATCTTGCAAAACATGAAGGGCCTCCAGCTTGAGATCAGTGTATCAGGGATCGGAGCAGGGAGGCCCCGGTAAAATTACTGATTTCTACGGCCTGGAATGGGTTACTATCAGTAACATTAGGAAGGGCAAGAGAGGTTTCGTTTAACTCACATGGATTAGTGCCGGCCGTCGACCGGCAGGAGGAGGCCCGAATGCGAAGTCTGAACTCCCTTCGGGGGAATGGGTGTCTTGCCGTTGTGCTCTCATGCGTGCTGGCTCTACAGGTTGTGCCGCTTCGGGCACAGGAATCCGCCGCCGGCGCCGGCAAATTGAATCTGGTGATCATAGAAGGCGACGGCGCAATCAACAACCTGAAGCAGCGGGTTGCCCGTGAACCGATTGTCCAGGTAGAGGACGAGAATCATAAACCGGTGGCGGGAGCGGCGGTCACGTTCTTCCTGCCTGACAGCGGCCCCAGCGGCACCTTCGCTAACGGCGGCCGCTCGACGACGGTGCTAACCGACCAGAACGGGCGCGCCGTGGCGCGCGGAATCAAACTGAACAAAGTGTCGGGGCAGATGCGGATTCGTGTCTCCGCTTCGTTTCAGGGCAAGACCACGTCGGCATTTATTACTCAGACCAACTCACTCGCCGCTGCTGGCGCTGGCGCCGCTGCCGGCGCGGGCATTTCGGCCAAGCTGATCGCGATTATCGCCGTTGCTGCGGCGGCAGCGGCCGTTGGCACGGTTGCAGCTACCCGGGGTGGAGGAGGCGCTGCGGCTGCCGGACCTCCGGCGACGGTGATTACGCCAGGAACCCCCACCGTGGGAGGGCCGCGTTAGCGGCAGGGGGGAATATGAAGACTCACTGGTACAGGATCGGAACAGTCTCGATAGCGGCGATTCTTACCTCCGCGGCCGTCGTGGCGTCCGGCGTCGGCGGGCCGTCGCTGGGATATCTTTACGATTCCAATTCGCGAACGCTTACCGCGGTGCTGGGTGTCGCCGGCAGTTCGGTTCGAGGGACGGCGATTTCCCTGCCCGGCGGTGTCGCAGCGCTGCGCATGGCGCCTGGCCGGAACTACGGAATCGGTGTTCTCGATGACGGCTCCGTGGCGCTGGTCGAAGTAAGCGGCAACGGCATCTCTACCCGGGTTTTGGCAGGAACGATGGCCAATCCCGACAAGATCATCTTTGGCCTATCGGGCACCAGTGCGCTGCTTTATTCCGAGACGAACGGAAGGCTGCAGGTGGTGGTAAATCCCGCCGCCGCCGTCCAGATACGGGAGACCGTAGCCACGGATGCAACCGCACTGGCGGTGAGCGACGACGGCGCCTGGACCGTATTTGCCAATTCCGACGGCCTGTGGATGGTAGGTGCCGACGGCACGCTGCGGCGGGTTTCCAGCGAGAGTGGTATTCAAACCGCGGCATTCCGGGCGGGAACCAGTGACCTGGTGTTTTCCACATCCTCGGCCCTTTACGGCATTTCGGCCGCCTCCGGCCCGGCGAACCCGGTTTTGATAAGGGATGGGTTGGAGGGCGTCCTGGCTGTGGCTGAATCGGCGGACGGCGCGCATGTCTTTGCCAGCACCACCTCCGGAGTAATGGTTATCGATACGGCCGATGGCGTTTTACAGATGATTAGTTGTGACTGCGACGTGACGTCCTTCGAAGCACTAACGGGCGGAAACGCTTTCCGCTTGTCCGACGTCGGGACAGGCCCAACCTATGTTTTTGACAGTGGTAGCGCCGGGCCGAGAGTTGTTTTTGTTCCGGGACAGGCTCCGGCCGTTGACAACTCTACGGAAGGAGGCGCCCAATGATGAAACGCCGGTTTGTGGGCTATTTGATTGCGGCCCTGCTCATGGCCATCTCCGCTTTCGCTCAGGCTCCTCCCAAAATCCTGTTGGACGCGATTAGTCCCGAGAGCGCGCCACAAGGATCTCCCGACGTGCTGATGTATGTGTACTACTACGCGCCACCGGGTTGCGGGACCGTGGCCGTTACATTTGACGGATCGGTGATTCCGTCGGTCCCGGGTGAATCCTCAATGCTGGCGACTATCCCGGCGAGTTCGCTTGCTACAGCCGGACCGCATCCGGTAGTTGTGACCGGCACAAGCTGCACGGCGTCGGACGCCTTGGAGTTCACTGTGACCCCGGTTCCGTTGGCGATTCCCGTCGATAGCCTGGCGCCGGCCACCGTC
>CAZXBZ010000048.1:0-13407 GCA_964639135.1 uncultured Solibacteraceae bacterium
CACCGCGGAGGTGGCGCCTTGCTGCACCGATGTGCTCACCCCGCGGAGCAATCCGCCGGCTTCGGCGCGGAGGAGGTTTGCCGCGGCTTGCTGCGGCCCGAAGCGCTGCAGATCGATATCCAGGTTGTTCTCCAACGCGAGCGCCACCGCGTCTTGCAGCGACAAGTAGAGATTTCCGGCGCGAAACAGATCTTCAAGACGGTGTGAATTTGTAAAATTCACACCGGGCATGTGTACCGGCATATAGTCCCGGAGAAGCCACGGGCGTTCCTTATTCTGCATGTAGCTGTACGTTTGGGAAAAAGCGCTGAATGGGGCAAGAATCAGAGCCACGCAGAGTAGCGCCAGTAGTTGTCGGGGTGTTTTCATGAATGCCGTTCCTCGGTCCTCACAATCAAAACGGGGGAGTGCGGCATCGAGCCTCGCGCTCCTCTTCCTAATACGAGCGAAGCGATTCCGCGTTCCCCGGAATCGCCAATGTCTTGCGTTTGGGAGCTGGCTGGTGGAAATTGCACGTGTTTCGCCTGGCGCGCGGAGTCGGATAACGGCGGTGTTATCCTAGCCAAGTGCCCATCACTCCTCAAGACGTTCAATCTCTATTTGAGCAGGCCGGTGCCTATCTAAGCGGACATTTCTTGCTCACCAGCGGCCTGCATAGCCCAAACTACCTGCAATGCGCGCTGGTTCTGGCGGATCCGGCGCGCGCGGAGCGATTGGGGCAAGCACTCGCCTCCTCCATGGTACGGATTGCGAACATGCGCCCGGATCTGGTGGTGTCTCCAGCCCTGGGCGGCGTCGTCATCGGCCATGAGGTAGCGCGCGCTCTTGGCGTGCCGTTCCTCTTTACGGAGAGAGACGCGAATAGAGTAATGACATTGCGCCGGGGTTTTTCGTTACAGCCAGGCCAGAAAGTCTGCGTCGTGGAAGACGTTATCACCACGGGCGGAAGCACCCGGGAGGTGGTGGAGGTCGTGAAAGCCGCGGGAGCGGTGGCGCTGGCCGCCGGTTCCATCGTCGATCGCAGCGGAGGGAAAGCGGAGGTGGGCGCGCCGCGTGTCGCGCTTTGGGAATTGGCCGTTGAGAGCTATCCGCCGGAATTCTGCCCTCTGTGCGACGCGCATGTACCCGTGGTAAAGCCCGGATCAAGGACGGAAGCGCCGGACCTCCAGGCCGGGGACCCCTCGTCCCGCGCGTAGCCAGGTCCGCGATCCGCCATCGGAGCGCTACGCTCCGGCGGCCGGCCGAAAGGCGCCGCCGGGCGAGCCATCGGCGTTGCACCGGGCGGGAATGTCGCCGGTCCGATCCGCAAGCCCCACCCGTTGCACGAAACTCTCCTCCGTCAGGGAGCCTTCCGCAAGATCGTGAACCAGCCGGTTCGGGTCAACTTCTCCGGCGCCATTCGGTGAATCGAGGAGGAGCCCCTTCGCCAGTTCGAAGCGCATTTGCCAGCCGCGCGCGAGGAGGTTCTTGACCAGAAAGCCGGAGAGCGAATTAGGCATGGAGGCCAGGCGGTGTTCAAATTGCGGCGGCAGAAACGGCATAAGAACTTCCTCGTCCGCGACGTAGGGCGCCTTTCGCACAATCGCGGGAAGGTCCCCCAAACTACATCCGTCGAAGAGTTCGGCCGCCTCGTGAAGCATATCGTCGATCTCCGCCAGAACGACCTCGCGGGGATAAGCGGACCAGGGAATCGGCTGGAGTGATTCCTCGCCGCGCAGCAGTGCGTCGGAAGCCAGAGCCCGCCGCGCCACCTTCTCTTCGGCGTTGGCGCCTTCGAGGAGAAGCGATGCGGGGCGTCCGTCCCATGCTTCTCCAGCCAGGTCGCTAAAGGCGTCGAGGGCGATGAGCCGCATCCGATGCGGCTGCCAGCGGGCAATCTCCCCGAGTTCGTATTTCGATTTCAAATCCACCGGCCTGTCGGCATCCGTATCCATCAGCCAGTCGCCGCCGGTTTCTTCGTGGAGCCTCCGGAAACCCTCCATCATCGGCGGCAAATACCCTCGCCGCCAGGCCGGCTCCAGCCAGATCTGTTGATAAACCGGAAACACCCACTCCGCGAACCAGCTCTTCTCGATCCAGGCGGCCACGCAGCGCTTTCCGAAAAGAGCGGCCAGCGCACGGTCCGTTTCCATTTCGGCGAAGAGTCTCCATGCGCGCAGGGCGTTCAACTCACGCTCGCGCAGCACGCTCATCCACATGTATCTCTTCACGGCGGCGATTCCGGAAACGCCCCGCTTGATGCGCTCCGCCAGCAGGTCGATCTGCGCCAGAACACGGCGGGCCAGCCACGGCGACATCCGCGGTTGCAGGATCGCCTTGGCGATATCGCATCGAAACTCGAAGACGGAACAAACTCCCACCCTGGAAAGGTCCAAGCGAAGTGTCCGGCTGCCGAGTTCCCGGTCGTCCGGATCTTCGGGAGCACCCCAGTGCCGGAAGATCGGGCTGAGCCGGAATAAGACGCGCCGCGGCGCCGGGAGCGCGAGGTCCGACGCAATCTGCTCCGCAAGCTCCTTTAGGGCCGGATAATGATCGATCAGCTCCGTTTCGGGGTCCGAAGCCGATCGCGCCGTTGAGCGGATGCCTGTTCGAGTCAGCCATACGGGAGCGCTCACCAGCAGCAGCAATACGGCCACGGCCAGAATATTGGCGTCGGCGTAAGCGAGAGCAAACGCCCCCAGCACGCCGCACACCGCGAGCGCCGACACCAAGGGGAACCATGGGTGGAGCACCAGCACCCCCGCCAGCAGATAGACATACAGGCGAGCTTCAACAAAGAGTCTCGATGGCCGCGTGGACATGAAAATCACCGTGCTCCCCAAGCGCGGGAACGACGGACTCTTGCATCATATAACCGCGTGCAAACTTTGCAAGTCCAAAGATGCCGGCGTCTCTTCATCCGGTATCGGCTTTTCGAATTTTGTCCGCCGCGATGCGTTCGATAGGGCCGCCAGGCCCGGCGCGCTGGCCAAGCGGCTCGCGATGGGATATAACGGCCCTATGGCCGAGATTCGCTACCTGGAGCGTCGCGCTCATTCGCTCGAAAACGAGTTCCTTCAGGTGATCGTCACCGTTGAGGGAGGACACATCGCCGCGCTTAAAGACAAGGTGTCGGGAGTGAATCCGCTCTGGACGCCGCCGTGGCCCACCATGGAGCCGTCGAAATTCGATCCCGTCAAACATGCCGCCACCTATGGGAATGACGCCGAAAGCCGCCTGCTCGCCGGCATCCTGGGGCATAACCTCTGCATGGATCGCTTTGGCCCGCCTTCGGAAAGTGAAGCGGCCGCCGGGCAGGGCGTTCACGGCGAGGCGCCGGTGGCGCTCTATAGCTTCACCGAGTCCGGCGACACCCTGGTGGCGAACGCCACCTTCCCGGTGGCGCAACTGGCGTTCGAGCGGAAACTGCACCTGCCTCCGCGCTCCCACGCGGTAACCATTACCGAGCAGGTGACGAATCTGAGCGCCGAGGATCGTCCGATTGCCTGGACCCAGCACGTAACACTCGGCCCGCCGTTCGTTGAGCCGGGGAAAACCATGTTCTGGGCGAGCGCCACGCGCTCGAAGGTCGTGGAATCCGATTTTACCGGCGGGAAGGGTTATATGGAGGTGGGCGCGGAGTTCAACTGGCCCCACGTTCCCGCGCTCGACGGAGGCACACGCGATATGCAAGTGTTTCCGGACCTGGCAAGCTCGGCCGCCTATACCGCGCACTTGATGGACCCCTCGAAACTTCCGGCCTGGTTTGCCGCCTGGCATCCAGACCTGCGCGTCGGCTGCGGATACCGTTGGGATGCGAAGAATTTCCCCTGGATGGGCATCTGGGAGGAGAACCGCGCGCGCGCCCAGGCGCCATGGGGCGGAAAAACCATTACCCGAGGGATGGAGTTCGGGGTGTCTCCGTTTCCGGAAAACCGGCGGGCCATGCTTGAGCGGGGCGAAATGTTCGGCACGCCCACGGTGCGCTGGATCCCCGCGCTGACGAAAGTAACCGTATCCTACGAGGCCTGGTGCGGCCCAATGGACGCGCCTCCGATCCGGTAACGAAGGCGCAAGACTTTCTCTCGGTGTGAGGGACGGACGCCGGGCAGTTTATCGCAGGATATCGAGTTCCACTTTGTGGGGCAGGATACCGGCCTCGAAGCCGAGATCCAGAATCAGTTGCGCGGCCTTCGGGACGTCCTCTCCGCAATCGGCGGTGTGATGGTTCACGTACATTCCGACGAATTTATCCGCTAGCGAAGGCTCCGTGTCGCGCGCGAATTGCATCGCATAGTTGAGCGCTTCCTCGCGGTGGTCAAGGGCGTATTGTATGCTCTCCCGCATCAGGCGCGCGCATTCGCTCTTCACTTCCGCCGAAAGGTCGCGCCGCAGCACGTTGGCCCCCAAGGGCAAGGGCAGGTTGTACTTGGAGCGCCACCATTTCCCCAGATCCAGTACGTTTTGCAGACCAAGATTTCCGTAGGTAAGCTGGCCTTCGTGGATCACCAGTCCGAGATCCACGCTCTTCGACGCCACGGCCTCCAGGATCTGATCGAACGGCATCACAACTTCCTCGAAATCCGGTTCGTACAGCCGGAGCGCCAGGTAAGCCGTTGTCATTTTGCCCGGCACGGCGATGCGCTTTCCCTTGATCTCACCCGAGGGAATGGGGCGCAGCGAAGCCAAAATCGGTCCGTAATTATCCCCCACACTCGAACCACTGGCTAAAATCTGATACTTATCCGCGACGTAGGGATAGGCGTGATACGAGATGGCGGAAAGCTCGTACTCCCCTTCAAGAGCCTTCTGGTTCAGGGTCTGGATGTCGGAGAGAACGTGCCGGAACGTGAGGTTCTGCGAGCGGATCTTGCGCGTTGCAAGTGCATAGAACATAAACGCATCATCGGAATCCGGCGAGTGGGCACAGACGATTTCTTGGACGGAGGAATTTGTACTCATACGGTCTCGGGAGGGGGAGAATCCTTCTTAAGCTTACAAGCTTAGCAGACGGCACCGAGCAATCGGCTGGAGGGAACCGCTTTCCAGATGTCCCGCGGAGCCGCTCCCGTGGCTGTCTGAATGAAACAGGGTCGGATTTGGCTCCAAATTGCTGTTTAACAGAAAATTGCGTCACTTTGACAGGAACTTGAATCTACTCACAAGAGAGAATTCCGGCCGTCACGAACGCTGTACACCGCGGTGAACTCGTCTTGCCGGACCCCTTGCATGCGACTGCGCGCCATCCATCGCCTCTCCGCGCTGCTTACGCTTAGCGTGCTGCTCCTGCTTGGCGTGAGCGGATTCACGGTGAGCGCGGAGACGGGCCTCCCGGTGCCGGGCTGGGCAGTTGCCGGGCCGGCGGCCCATCGCGCTCTGGCGGGAGTCGTATCGATTTTGGCCATTGCGCTGTTTGTTTCGTGCCCGCGGGCAAAATGCTCGCCTTGGCTGACGCGCGGATCTCTCGCGGCCCTGGCCGTCATCCTTGCTCAAGCCGCCATCGGGATGAGCCTCGCGCGGCTGGGTGCGATGCCCTGGGTAAGCGTCACGCAAGCCATGCTTGTCCATGGGCTGGTGACGCTGGGATTTCTGTTGTATTTTGCCTCGTCTCGGGAATTCGCGGTGGAAGCAAAGACCGTGGAGGACGAACTCCAGCCGCCGCTTCGTTCGGTTGCCTGGCTGCCCGCCATTCTTGTCGTTGCGCAGATTCTACTAGGGTCGGCCTATCGCCATGGAATCATGGGGGTGATTCCGCACCTCTCGCTCGCGTTTCTCACGGCGGGCGCGCTGGCTTTCCTGGCAATTCTCGTGGCGACAACCTATCCTGGGCACCGTGCGCTGAAGCGGGTGGCCTTTACCGTGGTGTGGTTCACTGTCGCTCAGATCGCACTGGGTTTGATCGCTCTGTTCTATCGCCTGCAATCCACATCCGCCGGGGCCGCCGATGGACCGGCGTCCTGGTGGGTGGTTTTTACCGCCGGCCATGTGCTCCTCGGCTCCGTAACTCTGGCCGCCACAGCCTGGATGGCGGTCGCAATTAGAAAGTATGTGCGGCCGCGCGCGCCGCTGCCCGAGCCTCTGGTTCCTCACTCTGAACCGGCGGCGTTGGAAGCCAAGCTTCGCTGAGAAATACCTGTCATGCGGCCATATATCGCTCTCACCAAACCGAGAATCACCTGGCTCATCCTGATGAGCACGGCGATTGGCTATTACTTCGGCATCGATGGTTCCTGGAACTGGCTTACCCTGCTCCACACGATTCTGGGTACGGGCTTGATTGCCTCCGGCACGGCGGCGCTCAACCAGTGGATGGAGTATAAGTACGACGCCCGCATGAAGCGCACCCGCCTGCGGCCGCTGGTCACGGGCGAACTCAGGCCGCTGCCCGCCATGCTTTTCGCCGTGGCGTTATCCGCGGGGGGCTATCTGGAGCTTGGGTTCGGCGCCAACTGGGTTACGGCCAATCTGGGCTTCGCCACTCTCGCGAGTTATCTGTTCCTGTACACGCCGCTCAAGCGTAAGACCTGGTGGGCAACCACGGTGGGAGCCTTCCCAGGTGCCATGCCCACACTCATGGGTTTCGCCGCCGCGCACGGCGCCCTTAACGCCCAGGCCTGGGTTCTCTTCGCGATCCTCTTCCTTTGGCAGTTTCCCCATTTCTACGCCATCGCCTGGATGTACCGCGAAGACTACGCGCGGGCCGGCATGCAAATGCTTCCAGTCGTGGATCCCGAAGGGGAGCGCACGGCGCGGCACATCCTGGTGACCGCGGCTCTGCTGCTTCCGATAAGTCTGTTCCCGAGCTTTCTCTCGATGACGGGGACGTTATATCTGGTGGGGGCCACGCTGCTAGGCCTCATGTATGCGTGGTCCGGAGTGCGGGTGGCGCGGGAGCGCACCAGGGTGAACGCCCGGCGGGTACTGCTGGCAAGCATCGCCTACCTCCCGCTACTCTATATATTGATGTTGATCGATAGGCCATGGTTTTGATCGCCGAGGCGGAAGGTCTTCGCTTTCGCTATCGAACGTCCGCGAAGAAGAAAAATGGCCATGGGGCGACTTCGGACTCAACGGAAGCATCGCCCAAGCCGGTTTTCGCGCTGGATGGGTTGAGTTTTCAGGTTAGCGAACCCGGTTTGGTGGCGCTGCTGGGGCCGAACGGTTCCGGCAAGTCCACCCTCTTCCGCATTCTCACTACAATGGTGGCCCCCGGAGCCGGGTATGCCCGCATTCAGGGCTTCGATACCGTGCGCGAAGCCGCGAAGGCGCGTTCGGAAATCGGCGTGGTCTTCCAGGAATCGAGCCTGGACCGCAAACTGACCGTAAGGGAGAATCTGCGGTTCCAGGGCAATTTGTTCGGGCTCGGCGGCCGGATACTCGGCGAGAGGCTCCAGGAAGCCGCGCTCCGGCTGGCCATCGACGACCGCCTGGATGCTCCGGTTTACACCCTCTCCGGCGGGCTTCGGCGCAGAGCGGAGATTGCCAAGGCGTTGCTCCATCGCCCGCGCCTGCTGCTTTTGGACGAGCCCTCCACCGGCCTCGACCCGCGCTCCCGCCGCGACCTCTGGAAATATCTTCACGAACTTCACGACGAGCTTGGCACGACGGTTATCGCCGCCACGCATTATCTCGACGAGGCGGACCGCTGCCATCGCGTCTTGATCCTGCATGAAGGCCGGCTGGTGGCGGACGGTGAACCCTCGGCTCTCAAGCGGCGGGTGGGCGGCGATGTGGTCGTCGTCGAATCCAGCGAAGCGCAGGCGCTGCTCGATGCCGTGAAGCAGTACCCCGGCGTCTCGGCGGCCTTGGTGGAAGGCGCTCTCCGTATGGAAACGCCGGATAGCGCGGCGCTGGTGAGCGGGTTAATGGCCGCCCACGCCGGCCGCATTCGGGAACTGCGCTTGCACGCGCCCACGCTCGACGATGTTTATTTCCGCGTGACCGGAAAGGAGTTTCAGGCATGACCGGCTTCTGGCTTCCGGCCTCGATGCTGTTTCGCAGGGAATTGCTGGGATTCTGGCGGGAAAAGTCGCGGGTCGCGGCGTTCGTGGGTACGCCGTTTCTGTTCTGGCTGGTGGTGGGTTCCGGTTACAGCAATTTCGGAAAATTCCTGCCCGGTGCGCTGTTGCTCACCATGATGTTTTCAGCGATCTTCTCGGCGATGACGCTCATCGAGGATCGGCGCGAAGGCTTTCTGCTCTCCGCGCTGGCCTCCCCCGCTCCGCGTTCCGCTATCGTAATGGGCAAGGTGGCGGGCAGTGCGTTGATCGCCGCGATTCAGGGATTGCTCTTTTACCTCATCGCATCGCTCGGCGGCGTCCTTTATGGAGAGGTTTCCTGGGCGGCTTTGCTGTGTTTGATCGTGCTCTCGTCGGTCGGCTTCACGGCGTCGGGATTCTGGGTCGCCTGGAGGGTGAATTCCTCGCAGGGCTTCCACGCCATGATCAATCTGATTTTTGTTCCGCTATGGATGGTCTCGGGCGCTCTCTTCAGCTTTAGCGACGCCAACTGGTGGATCGGCTGGCTGATGCGCTTCAATCCGCTCACCTACGCGCTGCTTGCGCTGGAGGAGGCAATGGGCTTCCGGGTGGAGGCTCCTGGCGTTGTATTGGAAATCGCGGCTCCGGTGGTGCTGCTCTCGGTCATCGTGCTGCTTGTCGCCGCGACGCTGGAGATCAACCGTCCGTCGGAAAGGAGCCTTTCCTGAAAACTCGCTTCCGCATTGGCGCTCCGCTGATTGCCGCGATGCTTGTACTCGCGGCGGCTTCCTGCACCGGCCCGGCGCGGGAGGAAGCGCTTCCCATTCACGGAACCGTGGCTCCATTCACGCTCACCGATCAGAACGGCCAGCCCTTCGATGCCGGCCAGTTGAAAGGCCGTGTCTGGCTCGCGGATTTCTTCTTCACCAACTGTCCCGGCCCTTGTCCCCGCATGAGCACGCTCATGAGCGAAATTCAGCGGCAAACGGCGGACATCGATGAACTGCGCATCGTCTCCATTACGGTGGATCCGGAACGCGATACGCCGGAAGCGATGAAGGCTTACGGCCAACGCTATGGCGCCATTGACGGAAGATGGTTCTTTCTCACCGGGCCTCGCGAGACGCTCAACCGCATCGCACGGCGGGATTTCCAGCTCTTCGACGTCGATGGCAGCCTGGCGCACTCCACGCGCTTCGCCCTCGTTGATCGTGACGGGAATATCCGTTCGTTCTATACGACGGGCGAAGACGGCACGTATACCCGAATTCCTGAGGATATTCGCAAGCTCATCGGCCAATCTGGCGCGAGCGGCGCAAGCTGAGCGGAATACCGGGCGCAAACTTGTCCGATGACCGTCCCCCGCCTCAAAGGCCGACCAATGCTGGCGTTAGTCGAACACCACGGTCTTCTTGCCGTAGAGAAGAATCCGGTGCTCCAGATACCAGCGCACGGCGCGCGACAGCACCGCCCGTTCAAGATCCCTGCCCTTCTGGATGAGGTCCGGCAACTGGTCGCGATGCGAAATCCGCACGACGTCCTGTTCGATGATGGGGCCTTGATCCAACTCCTCGGTCACATAGTGGCTGGTGGCGCCGATCAGCTTTACCCCTCGTTCGAAGGCCGCCTGGTAGGGCCGGGCGCCCACGAAGGCCGGCAGAAACGAGTGATGCACGTTGATGATCCGTTGCGGATAGCGCTCCACGAATTTCGCGGAAAGCACCTGCATATATCGAGCGAGGACAATCAGGTCGATACCGGCTGAGTCGAGCAATTCCCACTGCCGGGCTTCCGCCTCCTCCTTGCGGTCCTTCTCCACCGGCACATGTTCGAACGCGGCGCCGTAAAAATGGGCAATCTCACGGCCGCTCTCGTGGTTTGAAATCACTAGAGGAATCTCGCATCGCAACTCGCCGCTATGGCGGCGATGCAGCAGGTCGAGCAGACAATGGTCGTAACGGGAGGTGAACAGAGCCACGCGCGGGACCCGGTTCGATTCCTCGAGGCGCCACTGCATCGTGTTCGGCCGCGCCACATCCCGCTCGAATGCCGCGCGAAAGGCCTCGCCCTCGAGGCTCACTCCGTCGAGAGACCACTCCACCCGCATGAAGAAGAGCCCCTGCTCGTTGTCCTGGTGCTGATCGGCATGAAGGATGTTGGCGCCAATTCGGTACAGAAAACCGGAAACCGCCGCAACCAGGCCCCGGCGGTCTGGACAATTGATGAGAAGCGTTGCGCTCCCAGTTCCGCTCACTGTGTTCGAATCCCGCAAAAAAGAAGCGTAACACGGCCCGCGCCCCGGCTCGCCGGAAAGTGAAGGCACAAAAGCAGAGGATCGCTCTCCGTACGGTACGTTCAGGCCATACGGCTCAGGACGTTTGAACTTATTCCCCCTTGAGTGGAAGTTCTCACTTTTATGACCTTATTTGACGATCGAATCCGCGATATTTACTATCGGGATCAGTACGGTAAGGCTTTCAGTACTATCAGTTTTGAATTACAGTAAGGTTGATTACTGTCGTTTCGAAACTGTCAGGGGTGATCGAACTCGCGATCGCCGCGGGGTCGGTGTGTTCACGAGTTCGATGGCGTTGAACAGAGCACTCCGGCCGCGGCCGGAGTGGGGATCACTTCGAAGAGTGAGTACGCGCGATGAGCCTGGATAATGATAACCGGATTCTCGATTTCATTTCCGGCTGTGTCCTCGCGATCGGGCGGCTGAGCGGTGCGCCTCTTTCCGCGGCTCTGCCCGCCGCCTTGAAGCTGCTTGCGGAATCCGCCGCCGTGGAACGCGCCAGCGTCTATGAATTGCCGCCTCCCGGCTCCAATGCTCCCTCAACGCCGTCTCTTGTCTCGGAATATCGCTCGGAGCGTCCGAATCCGAAGGAGACTTTGGCAACACGGGCCGGGGCGGAGACGGAAGGCGTCGCACGCCTCGCCGGTCTTGCCGGCCAAAACCGTCTCGGTGAGGCGTCCCTCGCGGAGTTCAACGGGTCCATTACATCTACATCCTCGCGGCCGGCGGATGGTGTTCGCCGCCGTTTGATGGTGTCGGCGCCTATCGAGATCGAGGGGAAACCGTGGGGGTTTCTCCGCTTGGATTTTGCGCGCGCCGGCGTGGTCTGGACGCCCCAGCATGAGATGCTGGTGCGGAGCTTCGCGAGTTTACTCGGCGTCATGCACGGTCTGGAATCCCGCGCTCAACTCTCCGAGGGAGCCGGCGTGCTCTCGCTCAATCAACTGGCCGCGGAGAACGAGATCGCCTTCGAACTCGACGCCAAGGGAAACTGGACATTCCTGTCTCCGGCTTGGGACCGGCTGACCGGCTACTCCGCGCACCGCGCGCTCGGGAGCCACCATTCACGCTACTTCCTCCATCACCCGAGCGATTCGGACGGCGAATTGTCCGAACTGGACTTTCTCGACGGGGTCACAGCCAAGGGCGCTTATACGGGCGAAGGTTTACTGAAGGCGGAAGACGGCTCCCATTTATGGGTTTCTTTTCTGATTCGAGCCCTCCCCGCGCGAGACGGCTTCCCCACGCGCTATCAAGGTGTGCTGACGGACATCCGCGACCGGAAAAGCCAGGAGGCTCAGGAGAGGGCCACGGCGCGGGAATTGCAAGCGAAAAACGCCGACCTGCTCGCCGCGCTTGTAACGGCGCAGGAAGCCACGCGGCTTCGCGGAGATTTTCTCGCGACAATGAGCCACGAGATTCGAACGCCGTTGAACGGCGTGCTGGGGATGACCTCGCTGCTTCTGCAAACATCGCTCGACCGACAGCAACGGGAGTTCGGCCAGGCCATTCAATCCTCCGCGGAGTCCCTGCTCTCCGTCGTGAACTCCATCCTCGACTACTCGAAGCTTGAGGCGCAGCGCATGGACCTGGAGGACGTGTATTACGACCCCAGGGATCTGGTGGAGGAGGTTTTTGCCAGTCTCGCCGAACCGGCATCCCGCAAGCGAATCGACCTCGTTGCCCATCCGCATTCCCCCCTGCCCGCCGCGGTTCGCGGAGATCCGGGCAAGGTGCGCCAGGTTCTTCTGAACTTGCTGGGGAATGCGATCAAATTCTCAAAAATGGGTGAGGTGGCTGTCACCATTTCGTGGGAGCCGTTATTTGGCGGCACTGGAGAGTTGCGCTTCGAAGTGATCGATTTCGGCATTGGCATGTCGCAAGAGACCCTAAGCCAGATCTTCCGTCCGTTTAACCAGGCTGTCGCCGCGACGTCCCGAATTTATGGGGGCACTGGATTGGGGCTTGCGATCAGCAAACAGTTTTGTGAGCTGATGGGAGGTGAAATTCAAGTCGAAAGCCAGTTGGATGTGGGTTCCCGGTTCCGGGTTGTGCTGCCGGGGACGTGCGGGGAACTGGCGGAGGATGGCCGCGAAGCGCCCGCTCCCTTGGAGTTCTTCCGCGGGAAGCGCGTTCTTCTCACGGGCGCTGGAGATCTCTCCGCGGAAGCATGGCTCGCGGCGCTTCGTGAACACGGAGCGGAAGCGCGGCGGACGGACAACCTGGCCTCGCTGATAGGCCTGCTCTCAAAGGAGCACGGCGAGAGTCTCACCGACATTATTCTCCTTGATATGCGGAACCCGGGCGAAGATGCTTCGGAGATTAATCGGAGAATCCGCCTCGTCACGCGAAACCCGCAACTCTTTCTGGTGCTTCTGGATTCAATTCATATTCCGGTGGATCGCAGCGTTCTCAAGGGAGTGGATCCATTGCTGGTAATCAGAAAACCGGTTTTGCCCTGCCGCGCGCTGGCGGCGGTCTCCGCCGCTCAACTGGCCGTCAAGCAGGCGCCGCGCAAACCGATGCAGCGCCTGGCCAAGCCACTCGGAGAACCGCATACCGGCGCCGCCCCTATTCTGCTGCTGGCCTCAAGCGAACGGCGGCGGAAGTGCCTCGCCTATTTATTGCGCACGTTCTCCGCGAACCTTGTCGTGCCGGAGAATTTTCAGGATCTGATTCAGCAGGCCATCCGAAAACAATGCGCGCTTGTCCTGCTCGACGCGGATATCGGGATTCACACCGAGGTGGAGGCAGCCAGAAAACTGCGGGCCACGCTGGGAGCGAGAGTGCCTCCCGTGGTGGGAATCGCGAATTCCACGTCCTCGAGGAAATATCTGGAAGATTCCGGCCTCTTCGACGACATCCTTGAGGAAGGCTTTCAGCGTGGCGATCTCCAGCGGATCGTGGAACAATTCGTCCCGATGAGTACCATGCCGGCGCGCGTGTCCGTTTCCTAGGGAATTCTCTGGTTCTCCGGCCCGGATTAGCCGCCTCGCGAGCCGCGGACCGTATTGGACGCTTCCGCCTCTCCATGCGCCAGCCTCCAAAGTAGGCGATGATGGAACACTGGAGGGTGTATTCGACACCCCATCGCTTTGCTCGATCGGCGGCAAACTGGGGTTGTTGGTTGGACCGCATTTCGGAATGCCGCCG
>CAZXBZ010000049.1:0-13403 GCA_964639135.1 uncultured Solibacteraceae bacterium
ACCGAATTCAAGTCGCTGCAGAAGATCATCGAGGGGCCTCTGCCCGAATGGACCCCCGAGCGTCTCAAGAACTCTCTGAACCAGGACGACCTCTACGTCGATATGACCTTCGCCCAGGTGCTGGACGACAAGGGCCTCGACGCCACCACCGAGGACTTCGGCGCGATGTTCCGCGATGCCGAATACCGTTTGTGGCACGCCAACCTCGCGGCCCGGCGCGCGCTGAAGCGCGGCGTTTCCGCGCTGGAATCCGGCACGCCGAAATACAACGCTCACGCCAACGATATCGATTTTCAGATCGAGGCCGATTTCGTCGGCTTGATGGCGCCAGGGCTCCCACAGGCTTCCAACGACATCTGCTACCGTGCCGGCCGCGTGATGAACACGGGCGACGGCATTCTGGGCGGTATGTTCGTTTCCGCCATGTACTCCTCGGCCTTTTTTGAGAACGACCCTGTGAAGCTGGTGGAAGCCGGGTTGTCCGCGCTTCCCGCGCAAAGCGAATACGCACAGATCATCGCGGACGTGCTCCGCTGGCACAAGGAAAAGCCCTCGGATTGGAAATGGGCCTGGCAGCAAATCGAGGATAAGTGGGATCGCGACGAACCCTGCCCGGCGGGCGCGCTCCGGCCCTTCAACATCGATGCCAAGCTGAACGGCGCCTACATCGCACTCGGCCTGCTCTACGGCGAAGGCGATATGGGGAAGACTCTCGACATCAGCACGCGCGCGGGCCAGGATTCGGATTGCAACCCCGCGAGCGCGGCCGGCGTACTCGGCGTCGTGCTCGGTTACGACGCCATCCCGAACGAGTGGAAGAACGGTATCGACGAGATCGCCAATGAGAAATTCGCGTTCACGAATTACTCGCTCAACACCATCGTGGATAGCACTGAAAAGCGCGCCATCGCTCTCGTGGAAAGCAAGGGCGGACGCCGCGACGGTGATGTGCTGATTGTAAAAACCGAGCAGCCGAAGCCGATGGAGATCCCGCTTTGGAACGATTACGGTAAGCCGACCGAGCGGATATCCGTCACCGATCCGCGCTGGACGTTCAGCGGCGCCTGGACCAATGTGCCCTCGGGCCAGAAAGAGGTCAAGCGGAAGCGTTCCGATAAAAATAACGCCGAGGCTTCCATTGAATTCGAGGGAACCGGGGTGATTCTGGTGGGCCCCTATCTCAAATCCGTCGAGGCGGGCACGGCGGAAATCTATATCGATGGCAAACTCGCCTCCACGGTGGACGTCAGCTCCGACGAACCGAATGATGCGAAAGGGGAGGAATCGGTCTACCACGATTTCGACCTCCCCGCCGGCAAACACACGCTGAAACTGGTGGTGCTTGGCAAGCCGTATGGCGATGCCAAGGCGGCCTTTGTCGAGATCGCGGACCTGGTTGTATTCCAGAAATAACCTGGAGGGCGAGATGGGGTCGATTGCGCACCGTGCTGGGAAGGCAAAGCTTTCAAGACGCGGCGCGCTTGCCGCGGCGGGCCTCGTGCCCATGCTCGGCTCCGCCGCCCTCGCCTCGGCAGCCCCAGGGCAGAGCGAAACAGGAGGTGACGCGGCGGCGCTTGCCCGCCGCCGCGTCACCCTCGCCGAACATCTCGAAATTCTCAACCCCTCGCGCAAACCACAAACCGGCCGCATCAATGCGGTGGATGTCACGTGGGAAGACTGGCAACGACGGACAGGCGAGTTGCCTCCCGACTTCGCGACCATGCCATCCTCCCCGTTTCTTCCGGACCCGCTCGGCGCCTGGCCCCCCGGCGCACCGGGCCCCGTCACGAGCGCCGCGCAGTGGCCCGCAAAGCGCGAGTGGATCCGTACCCAGGCACGGCAGTGGATTTATGGGCGCATCCCCCCAGCCCCGGATAACCTCGACGCTCGGATCCTGAGTTCCCGCCGTGATGGCGAGGCGCTAGTGGAGCAGGTGATGCTCTCCTTCGGACCGCAACGGAAGGGCCGGCTGCTTCTTGACGTGATTACCCCGCCGGGGCCGGGGCCATTCCCCGTCTTCCTCACCAATCATCCGCTCTGGCGGCCGTGGATCTCCACCGCCGTGCGGCGTGGCTACATGGGCGTCTCCTACTCGGCGGCGGACCCCATGTACCAAGTGACGGATTACAGCGAAGAGTACATCGAACTCTATCCGGATTACGATTTCGCGACCATCGCGCGCTGGGGATGGGCCGGACAGCGGGCAGTGGACTATCTCTACACGCTGCCGCGGGTTGACAAAGCTCGCATCGCCATCACGGGACACTCGCGCAACGGGAAGCAGGCATTGATGGCGGCCGCCTTCGACGACCGCATCGGGGCCGTGATTGTATCCAGCGGCAACACCGGGGAAGCCACTCCATGGCGTTTTACCCCGGATATGTTCGTGAACGAAACCATCGAGGAAATTACCGGTTACTTTCCGCACTGGTTTCACCCCCGGCTGCGATTCTTCGCGGGCCGCGAGCATCAACTTCCCCTCGACCAGAATTCCATTCTGTCGCTCGTGGCGCCACGCGGGTTAATGATCGTTTCAGCGTATTCGGAAAGCCAGGGCGCCCCTTTCGGCATCGAGCAAGGCTACCGCTCCGTGAAGACCGTCTACCGGCTGCTGGGAGCGGAAGAGAAGCTGGGCATCTGGCTGCGGCCGGGCGAGCACGCCACCACGGCCGGAGACATCGAGCGCTACGTGGATTTTCTCGATCACGTGTTTGGCGGGTCCCATGGCCAGCGGCCGGAAGAACTCACTCTCGATTTCGAGTGGAAACGCTGGCAACAAGGGAGTGAGGCGGCAAAAGCCACAAATCCGTTCCTCCATGCCGCCCCGGTTCGGCTCAACCCCCAGCGCTGGAGTGAACAGGCGCCCGCGGCCCGCCGTAACCTCCTCTCGCTCCTCGGCGAAGAACCCGGCGGGTTGCCATTCGTGATGCCGCCGGGCGGCAAATTGCGCATGTTTCCAAGCGATGGCTGGCTGGCCTCCGTGTATAACCGCCCGCTCCGCGCTCCGTCGTTCCGGCGCCAGCCCGTGGGCTTCGGAGATGATCTACTCGCCGATCTTTACCTGCCCGCCAGCCTCGAAACCGGCGCAAAGCCGCCGCTCGCGATCTGGCTGCACCCGTATTCTCACCCCACCGGATATTCGCGCAATTTCCGTCCGTGGCTCGAAGCAATGATGGAGCGCGGCTACGCCGTCATGGCGTTCGACCAGCTCGGTTATGGCACGCGGGTCCTCGACGCACGACGATTTTACGAACGCTATCCGCGCTGGAGCATGATGGGCAAAATGGTGGCGGATACACGCGCCGCCGTAGCCGCCGTAAAGTGGCTGGAGAATGTCGATCACGAACGCATCTATCTCACGGGCTGGGCGCTTGGGGCGCGGGTTGCGCTTTACACCGCGGCGCTCGAACCCGCGGTAAAGGGCGTGGCATTGGTCGCGGGAATCTGGCCACAACGAACGAACGGGGACGCGCGCGTACAGGCGGAACTCGCCGGAACCGAGGGGCTCGCGCATTGGAGCACGCTCCACGGCCTGCTTCCCCAACTGGCGGCGTTCCGTGAAAAGCCGGATGCGCTGCCTCTCGACGATACGGAGGCGATGGCGTTGCTCGCGCCCCGCCCCGTTCTGCTCGTCTCTCCCACCCGGGACCGCTACGCCTCCCCGCGCGCGGTGGAAAAGATGGCCGCCCAAGTGCGTGAACTGTACCGAATTGAACAGGCGGAAACCGCCTTTGAGTTCAAGCAGCCCCTCGATTACAACCGCTTCCAGGCGAAAACACGCACAATGGTCCTCGATTGGCTTAGCGATCGTAACCATTAACCGCGCGACCTTGGAAGCAAGCGCGCTTCGCCGCGCGTGCTACGGTGAACAGAGAGCCATGAGCATTGAGCCATCCGAAGCGTCACGGACCCTCTCCGAGAACACCGAGTCTGGCCGTCCGCCGCTGCTTCGGTACGAAGATCTGGCGGAACGCCTCTCGCTCTCCCTGGCGGACGACGCCCTCACGGAAGGGGCCGTCCACGAGGGCTGCCGCGCGGCTATCGCCGCAAAAACCGGCTCCGTGCTTATCCGCCCGTCGGATATCGATCTTGTGAAAAACTGGCTCGCCGGCTCGGATGTGAGGCTGTGCGCGGTCACCGGTTTCCCAGGAGGCGGCTCCACCACGGCCGCGCGCCTTTACGAAGCCCGCGATGTGCTGAGACGTGGCGCGGTGGAGCTTGCCTTGACGATGAACCTTGGCAAATTGCTCTCCCGTCAGTTCCTCTACCTTGAATCCGAGTTGCTGCAAATGGCCGAGCAGTGCCACCAGGCGGGAGCCCGGCTGCGGGCGGTTTTCGAGGCGGAGCGCATCGAGCGAGACCATCTGCTGATCGGCATCCGCCTCGCGAAGCGCACGGGCGTGGACACGATGGAACTCGCTTTCCGCGCGGCGGATCCGGATCTCATGACGCGTATTCTCCGCTTCACCACTCATCACGCGAAAGGCAAGCTCGGCATCGCGGTTGAAGCGCCGGAACTGACCGCCGGCACGGCCGTGGCGCTCCATGAAGCGGGCGCGGACCTGCTGGTGACCCCCAACGCCATTGCTCTACTCGACGACTGGCGGATCGAGTTGAAGCGGCGGGAAGAGGAAGAAAACAAGCAGCGGGACGAAACCGGCGATGCCCCGGCGGCCTTCCTCGCATCCGAGTGATGGAACCTCCCTGTATATAATACGGAGGGTTATCGTGCTCGCTCGCGAAGCCGTTGCTCCCGACTCCTAGATTCAAACTCATATGAGACACGCCACTCGTCTACCGAAAATTTGTGTCGCCCTGGGATTTCCCCAGGTGGATCAACTGCTGGAGATGGCGCGGCGTGAGATGGAGCAGGGTTCGCAGTTTTTTGAGTTCCGCCTGGATTTTCTTGAGGATCCGGCATCCGGAGCGCCCGCGATCCAAGGTTTTCTGAAGCAGCACCCCGAGGCCCGGATTCTCGCGACCTGCCGCCGTCATCAGAACCACGGGCACTTCAACGGGAGTATCGAAGAACAGGTAGATTTACTTGAAAAAGCGGCCGCCGCCGGCGCCGTGGCCGTGGATGTTGAAATTGAGAGCGCGGAAGTCCGGCCTCAACTTGTCGACCGCCTCCGGAACTCCACGGATCTGATCATTTCCTACCATAGCTTCAGCGGCACACCGCCTCTGCGGCCATTGATGACGCGGATACAGAAGATTCCCGCCGACGCCTATAAGGTGGTGACCACGGCCCGTAAGCCCAGCGATCTCTTGCGGCTGATGTCGCTCGCATCGGACAAGCCTGGCGTCCCGCTGATCCTGCTGAGCATGGGTGAAATGGGCTTCCCTTCCCGCGTAATCTCCGTGAAGATGGGCTGCCATTACACCTACGCCGCGCCGCACTCTTCCGAAGGCACCGCTCCGGGTCAAATCTCCGCCCGCAAGATGCGCGCCGTCTATAACGCGGAAAAACTCCGTAAGGATACGGATATTTACGGCGTCGTTGCTTCTCCGGTGCGCCATAGCCTGTCGCCGCAAATCCACAACCGGGCCTTCCAGTTCAAGCGAATCAGAGCCATATATTTGCCTTTTCTTGTGCGAAACGGCCAGTTGAAAGATTTCATGCTGCTGGCCGACGGACTTCCGCTGAAGGGCTTCAACGTCACCATCCCGCATAAGCAGAAGATCATCCGATATCTGGACGTGGTGGACCCGCTGGCGCGCCGCATCGGCGCGGTGAACACCATCTGGAAGAAGGCGGGCAAGTGGCGCGGAACCACAACGGATGTCGCTGGAACGCTGCGGCCGCTTGAGAAAAAGCTGAAACTCCACAATGCCCGCGTCCTGGTGGCGGGCACTGGCGGCGCCGCGCGGACGGCGGCATTCGCGCTTGGCGACGCCGGAGCGAGAGTCTCTCTCACCGGAAGAAACCTCGACAAGGTGCGCGCGCTCGCCAAAGCCGTAGCCGGCATTCCGATGGCCCATGAAGAAGCGGTTCGCGAATCGTTCGACGTGCTCGTTCACGCGACGCCGCTAGGCATGTACCCGAACCCCGAAGGCATCCTGTTTCCGGACCGGATCCCCGCGGAGATCGTCTTCGACATGGTGTATAACCCGAAGGAGACCGCGCTGCTCAAGCGCGCCGCCGAAATGGGCAAACATACGATCAACGGACTCGAAATGTTCATCGAGCAGGCCGCTGAATCATTCTCCATCTGGACGGGCGCATCGGCTCCGCGTAAGACGATGCTCGACACAGCCATCGCCGCGCTCGAAGCCGATTACGCCCGTTCCGCATCCCTGGGGGCTGAGAATCATGACTGACAAGGCCCGGAAAAACCGTTATTCCCGGCGAGAGCTGGCATCACTCGCGAGTGTGCTCGCACCGGCCGCGCTTGCGGCGCAGCAACCCGCGCGGAACGAAGCGGATCTTCTGCAGCGGCGCAAGGATGGTATTGCCGGCGCCGCCGCCGAACTTGAAAAGACGCCGCTTACTCCCGCGGATGAACCAATGTTCGCTCTGGTATTGAAGTAACGCCATGGCCGCCGACGTATTCTTCAAGCCGCTCACGGAACTCAACCGCATGCTGGTAAACCGTGAGGTTTCAAGCCGGGAGCTTACCGAGGCCTATCTTGACCGGCTTGAAAAGCTTGGCCCGAAGTACAACGCAATCGCCGCCCTCACCCGGGAAACAGCCATCGAATCGGCCAAAAACGCCGATGACGAAATCAAGCGCAAACGCCTGCGCGGCATCCTGCAAGGGATCCCCTTTGGCGCCAAGGATCTGCTGGCCTATCCGGGATACCCAACCACCTGGGGCGCCAAGCCGTATGCACGCCAGATGTTCGATTACAAGGCGGCGGCTATCGAGAAACTCGAAAAGCGCGGCGCGGTGCTGGCGGCGAAACTCTCGATGGTGGAACTCGCCGGGGGTGGGAGCTACGAATATGCCTCGGCTTCCCTATTCGGCCCCGGGCTTAATCCCTGGAATCCCGAGTACTGGTCCGGCGGATCCTCGAGCGGCTCCGGCAGCGCCGTCGCGGCAAGCCTCGTTCCTTACGCTCTCGGCTCGGAAACCTGGGGCTCGATCATCGGCCCAAGCTCCAATTGCGGCATCACCGGCTTGCGGCCAACCTACGGATACGTGAGCCGCTTCGGAGCCATGCCGCTCAGTTGGACCATGGATAAAATCGGCCCCATGTGCCGTTCGGCCGAGGATTGCGGCCACGTGCTCGAAGCCATTTCGGGCGGCGACAGGCGGGATCGCGGTTCGGCCGGAAAATCCTTCCATTACGGCACGGAATATGTTGGGGAACTGTCGCGATTGACGGTGGGCTATAACCCGGTGGATTTTGAGGGCTGGTCCGAGCCCGCCGTCCGCCCCGCCTATGCCGCCGCGCTCGAGGTTCTCAAGAAACTGGTTCCCCGATGGGAAGTTCTGGAACTTCCGCGGCTGCCTTATGGCTCGGTGGCCGGTACGGTGATCGACGCGGAGGGCGCATCCGTCTTTGAACCGATCATCCGGGATGGCCGCGTAGACGAACTGGCGGACCGCT
Source organism: uncultured Solibacteraceae bacterium (assembly GCA_964639135.1). Classification (GTDB taxonomy): domain Bacteria; phylum Acidobacteriota; class Terriglobia; order Bryobacterales; family Bryobacteraceae; genus JACTMJ01. The sequence goes on from CAZXBZ010000049.1 coordinate 7,555, forward strand.
ATCAGATCGCGGGCCTCCGCGCCGCCCTCGATCTCAAGGCGACGGATTACCTCCGTGCCCAGCGTATCCGCTCCAGAATTCAAAACGAGCTGACCCCGATCTTCCGTAAAGTAGACCTTCTCGTCACACCGTCGATCCTCGGGGGGATCCCTCGCGTGGATTCGTCGCTGAAAGCGTCGCGCCCGCGCTCCGAGCGGCCGGCTTCGCGAGGCCTCACCAATCTCGACTCGGCCAGCAATCTGCTGGGCTGGCCGGCGCTTTCCATCCCCTGCGGATTCGCGAACGGCTTACCCGCCGGCATTCAGCTCATCACCCGTCCTTTCAACGAAAACCGCATCCTCGCGCTGGGCGCCGCCTTCCAGCACGAGACGGATTGGCACCTCCGCCGGCCGCCCGTGGACTAGGGCCTTCACAGCTCGCGCCATGGGGCAAGCCGCCCCCGAAGCTTCGATTAGCGGACCATCTAGTACTGTTTGTTCGCATCCGTTAAAAAGATACTGATATAGACTCTATAGGGAAAACCTTTTAGAGCGCGGTGACATCTAACTGATAACGGACGATGATGCATTCGAAACTTTCTTTGAAACCCGGTCCCAGTTCGAAGCGTGCAAACCTGAATCCACGGCCGGGAGCGCGACGATGAAACGGCTGGATGTGCCTTATGTCACCAGTTCGGCGGATCGCTTTGACCGCCTGGCCCGGATCGCCTCCGTCCTGAAGATCGATCTCCACCAAGTACCAGCCGTCGCCGAACTCGAAGCATGGCTGACGGCCCACCAGACGCGCGTATTGATCACGGATTCGCAAATAGAAGATGGCAACTGGCGGGACGCGCTCGAGTGCAGCCGTTCACACGCGCCCAGGGCCCGCGTGCTGGTGACGGCCCGCACCGATAGCCCCTCCCTCTCCGCGGAGGTCGCCGAAGCCGGAGCGGCCGATCTGATTGCACAGCCATTCTATGCGCCCGAGGTTCGGCGCTGTTTGCAAACGCTTGCTGAATTCGAAGAACGGGAACAACTCGCCGAAGCCGCCATATAATGATGGTTCCGAGGAAGTTCCAATATGTCTGTTGCGGTCTCCGCGTTCATCGAATCGAACCGTGAGCGGTTTCTTGAAGAGCTGTTTAATTTCCTGAGAATTCCGAGTATCTCGACGCTACCCGAACATCGGGACGACGTGCGGCGGGCTTCGGATTTCGTCGCGGAAAGCCTCCGCGCCGCCGGCCTTGAGAACGTCTCCGTCATCGAAACGGAAGGGCATCCGCTGGTTTATGCGGATTGGATGCATGCCGACGGCAAGCCGACCGTTCTCTGCTACGGGCACTATGACGTCCAGCCGCCCGACCCCCTCGACCTCTGGCGCACCCCGCCGTTCGAGCCGAGCATTCAGAACGGCAACCTCTATGCGCGGGGCTCCTCCGACGACAAAGGCCAGATGTACATCCACATCAAGGCTGTCGAAGCCTTGATGAAGACCTCCGGCCGCCTGCCGGTGAACGTGAAATTTCTCATCGAGGGCGAGGAGGAAATCGGAGGCGCTTCGGTCGCGAAGTTTGTGGCGGCCGGAGGGGAAAAGTTGCGGTCGGACGTGGCGCTAGTCTCGGATACGGCTCTGTACGCGGCTGGCTTGCCGACCCTCTGCGTGGGCTTGCGCGGTCTCGTCTACACCGAAGTCGCCGTAAAAGGCCCGACCCGCGACCTGCACTCCGGTCTCTACGGCGGCGCGGCGCCGAATCCGGTTTTCGCTCTTATTGAGCTGCTGAGCCAGGCAAAAGACTCCCATGGCCGCGTCCAGATCCCGGGCTTTTACGACGACGTTGAAAACCCGGGCGCGGTGGAGCTTGAAAGCTGGCGGTCACTACCGTTCGATGAAGCCGAGTTCCTCACGAAGGAAGTCGGCTCGCCATCGCTGACCGGTGAAAGCGAGTATACGGTGCTGGAGAGAGTCTGGTCTCGTCCCACGCTCGAAGTCCATGGCATCGCCGGCGGCTTTACCGGCGCCGGGGCGAAAACAGTGATCCCGGCCGGGGCCACCGCCAAGGTGAGCTTCCGCCTGGTCCCGAACCAGAACCCCGAAAAGATTGTGGACGCATTCCGTCAATTTGTCGCCGCCCGCCAGCCGGAGGGTGTGAGCGCGGAGGTCCGCGTGCTCAGCGCCAGCCCGGCCTGCATGGTAAATCCCGATCATCCGGCTATCCGCGTGGCGGCGGCCGCGTTCGCTCAAAGTTTCGGGCGCGAGACCGTCTACGTGCGAAGCGGCGGTTCCATCCCGATCGTCGGTGATTTTGCCACGCATCTTGGGATTCCCACCATCCTGATGGGCTTCGGGCTGCCCGACGATGGCCTCCATTCCCCGAATGAGAAATTCGCGGTGGAAAACTTCTACAAGGGCATCCATACCGTCGCCCTCTTCCTGGAAAGATACGGGGAATCCTCCTGACACAGCCTCCCACCAGCGGAGCCAGCATACTCTCCGAAGAACACGGGGCCGCGCCGCCACACGCCGACGCCGCCCGGCAGGAACACGCCCGCATCGTCCGCTCCGCGGGCATTGTCTCCGGAGCCGTGGCGCTCAGCCGCATCACCGGGTTGCTGCGGGAAGTAGTGATGGCCACGCTCTTCGGCGCCGGCCCGCTCATGGATGCCTTCGTCCTGGCCTTCCGGATCCCGAATCTGATGCGAGACCTCTTCGCCGAGGGTGCGCTCTCTTCCGCCTTCGTTCCCACCTTCACGCAATACCTGACGGAAAAAGGGAAACGCGAAGCCGCGGTGCTGGTGCAACTGGTATCCACGGCCATCGTTCTCTTCGTGGGCGGCATCTGCCTGCTCGGCATGCTATTCACGCCTCAATTCGTGGACCTGCTGGCAAGCGAATTTCACGCCGTGCCCGGCAAATACGAACTGGCCGTCACGCTCACCCGCATCATGTTTCCATTCCTGCTGCTGGTCTCCCTGGCCGCGCAGGCGATGGGGGTTTTGAACGCCTGCAACCAGTTCGCCGTGCCCGCGCTTGCCTCCAGTTTCTTCAATGTCGGCTCGCTTTCATTCGGCCTCGCGCTTGGTTATCTCGCCGGCCCTTCGCTCGGCATCTCCCCCATTGAAGGGATGGCCTATGGCGTCGTCCTGGGCGGAGCGCTCCAGTTGCTCTGGCAGGTTCCCAGCCTCGCGAAGAGAGGGTTTTCCTTCGGATTGCGAATCGATTGGCAGCACCCCGGTCTCCGCCATATCATGCGGCTGATGGGCCCCGCGATCCTCGGCGGCGCGGCCGTGCAGGTGAACGTCATGGTCAACACGGCGCTCGCCGCCAGTGTGATGGACCCCCTGCGCGAGCGGGCCTATCAGCTGGCTCGGATACGCCTTCCGTTTCATGCAACTTCCGCTCGGGCTCTTCGGCGTGGCCATCGCCTCCGCCACCCTTCCCTCCATCTCCCGCAGCGCCGCCAAATCCGATTTTCACGAGTTTCGCGAAACCCTCAGCCGCTCTCTCGGCCTCGTTTTCCTCCTCACCATCCCCTCATCCATCGGCCTCGCCTTGCTCGGCGATTCCATGATCGGCGCCATCTACGAGGGCGGCCGTTTCGTTCTCTACGACACGCAGCAGACCGCAATCGCCTTGAAGTTCTATGCGCTCGGCCTCGCGGGCTACGCGGCCACCAAGATCCTGGCCCCCGCGTTTTACGCCATCGACGACGCCCGCTTCCCCATGTGGGTAAGCCTCTCCTCGATCGTCACCAATTTCGCCGTTGCGTACACGATGGTGAAGGTCTATAACGTCGGTTTCTGGGGCTTGGCGCTAAGCACCTCCGTGGTCGCCACGGTCAGCTTTCTGGTGCTGTTCGTGGTCATCCGTAACCGGCTGCAAGGCGTATTCGGCCGGCGGCTGTTCCGAAGCTTCCTGCGGATCTGCGGCGCCGCCGCGGTGATGGGGCTGGTCTGCTGGCTTTCCAGCAGCGCGATCACCGCATCGCTCGGGACACGGAAACTCGCCTACCTCGTCGATGTCGCGGTCTCCGTTCCACTCGGCCTGCTGGCGTACGCCGCCGCCTGTCATTTGCTTGGAGTGGCCGAGATCGAAGCCGCCCGGCACGCCGTCGCGGACCCTCTTAAACGGATCCTCAAGGGCGTGCGTGATAGAATGCGACCTTAATGTCCCCGGATATCCGTCTACTCCTTTCCATCCAGGCGCTCGACGACACTCTTGCCGGCCTTGACACCGAAATCGAAACAATCCCCAAGCGTATCGGCGGAATCGAAAAGAAGCTCCAGGCGCGCCTCGCGGAACTCAAGACGGATAAAGAGGCATTGGCCCGGAATCAAAAGAGAACCCGCGATCTCGATGGTGAGATCGAAATTCATCACTCCAAAATCAGCAAGCTGAAAGGCCAGTTGCTCGACGCGAAGACAAACGAACAATACCGGGCGCTCCAGCACGAGATCGAGTTCAACGAAGCCGCTATCCGCAAAGCCGAGGATGAGCAGCTCGCCTTGATGGAACAGGCGGAGCAGCTATCCGCGAATGTTCAGAACGCGGACGCCGCGCTCAAGGCCGAGGAAGCCTCCGTCAAGGCGGAGCGCGCGGAAGCCGAAAAGCACCTTGCGGAACTCAAGGCTTCAAGGGACGATACCCTCGCCGAACGCCAGACCCTCCTTGTTCAGCTCAGCAAGGACGTGCTGCGCAACTACGAGAACATGAAACATCGCGGCCGCCGCAAGGTGGTGGCTGAAGTCGACGCCACCACCTGCGGCGCCTGCCACGTCACCGTTCGCCTGCAGGTCGTCCAGGACCTGACAACCACGGAGGAACTCCATCGCTGCGAGAATTGCAGCGCCTACCTCTACGTCATCAAAGCCACGGAAATCGACGCTCACGGCCCGTCCTCATAACCTCTCCATCCAGAAGCGGAATCTCCCAAAACTGGGCCGAGGCGGGATGCGCGTGTCGCGAGCTTGCCCAGCATTGTCCGCGAAAAATCGGCACTCGTGGAGCTCAAGTTCTCACGCGGTGGCATGGGGCGTGACGGGGTTGCGCCATGCCCCAAATAAGATTCGGCGGAGATTGTGACGGTTGCGGTGGAAGGCCGCCGAAGGAACGGCCGGTCCGGTTACCAGTTCTTCCAATACTGCTCGATGAGCTGTTTGTTCAACTCGCCGGTATAGACCAGAAGGCGATACCGGGCGTGCTCGGTCTTTCCCTTGGCGAGCGTCCGGTCTCCGAGCCGGCTGCGCGACGGAACGAAGCCGAGATTGCCATCGACCCGCCAGGGCGCGGGATGATCCGGATTCTTGCGATCATCCAGCAGCGCGATGTGCGCCCAATCCGGCCGGCCGTCAATCTCCATGCCGGCATCCACCCAGCGTGCGCGCTGCCCTTCAGCCTTGCCGTTCGTCTGGCCTTCGCTGTTGATCGCCTCGCCGCGGATGCCCCGCTTCCAAGGCATGCGGATGAAGAGTCCGCCGTAGTCGTACTTGCCGATCGTCAGGTCAGTATCCGCGCGGCCACTCCATTCGAGATCGATCACGTAGTACGACGAAAAGTCTTCCATTGTCCAGTGCTGGGTTTCGGTGAGCAGCGGCGAACCATCCCCGGCCAGCCAGTCCGTGACCACGGACCAGGAGACGCGCTTGCCTTTCGCGCGTTCCACCTTGACGCCCTTGCTCCGGAAGAATTCGCCATCCGTGTGGTGGAAGAAGCTGCGGCCGTTCACATCCGAAAAGCCGAAGTAGATTCCGGTCTGGTGCAGGTGATGGCCGGGGCGAAAGTCGGTAAGCACGCCGTTGCCATCGGGCGCCAGTAATGGATGCCAGTAAGGCCGCATATCCGCCGGAGCGTTCTGTACCAGCAGCGGCACG
>CAZXBZ010000050.1:0-13402 GCA_964639135.1 uncultured Solibacteraceae bacterium
GCAGCAGATTCGGCTGTTCGAGCAGCAATTTGGCGAGCGCGATGCGCATCTGCCAGCCGCCGGAGAATTCTTCGACGCGCCGCGGCCAATCGTCCTTGGAGAAGCCCAGGCCGTTCAGAATGAGCCCGGCTTTTGATTCGAGCGTGTAGCCGTCGGCCGCGGTGAACTCGTTCTCGAGGTTGTGATAGACCCCCGCCAGTTCGCGATATTCCGCCGAATCCGGCGGAAGCGCGCTCAACTCTTCGGCCAGCGTGATGAGCCGCCGCTCGATTCGCTGGATATTCTCGAAGACGCTCAGGCACTCTTCGAGGACAGTTCTGCCGCTGAGTTGCAGCCCGTCCTGGGGAAGATAGCCGAAGGCGAGGCCGCGCGCGCATTCGAGCTCGCCTTCGTCGAGCGGCTCCATGCCGGCCAGGATCTTGAGGAGGGTGGTCTTGCCGGTTCCATTGGCCCCCACCAGACCCACGCGATCTCCTGGGTTGATTTGAGCGTTGACGTTTTCAAACAGCAGCTTCGGACCGAATCGCTTCGCTGCGCCTGCTAACTGAATCATGACGGGGCCTGGGCGGATATTTCATCCAGCGACAGCGGGAGCGGCCTCCTGGACCGGGGGTTCGGGGGCCGGTTTCCGCAGTAACCGGCGCAGCGCGCGAGCCACATAGCGTTTCATATCCTGCCGTGGCACCACGGCGTCCAGGAATCCATGCTCCAACAGAAATTCCGCGCGCTGAAATCCTTCCGGCAGCTTCTGGCGGATGGTTTGTTCGATCACCCGCGGGCCGGCGAATCCGATCAGCGCCCTTGGCTCCCCGATGTTGAGGTCGCCCAGCATGGCGAAGCTCGCGGTGACGCCCCCCGTGGTGGGGTTCGTGAGGATGCTGATGAAAGGGATGCGCGCATCGTCGAGGATCGCAAGCATCGAGCTGATCTTGGCGAGCTGCATGAGGCTCACCATCCCCTCCTGCATGCGCGCGCCGCCCGAAGCGGAAACAATCACCAGGGGATGGCGCGCGTCGAGGGCGCGTTCGGCGGCCCGGGCCAGTTTTTCGCCCACGACGGAACCCATGCTGCCGCCGATGAACTGCAACTCCATCGCGCACATTTCGACGGGCTGGGCGTGTATTTCACCGGAAGCGCAAATCACCGCGTCCGCCAGGCCGGTTTTCTCCCGCATGTTGTGCAAGCGGGATTTGTAGGTTTTACTGTCCGTGAATTGGAGGGGGTCCGTGGAGGTCAGGCCCGCGTCCCGCTCCCGCCAGCCTTCGTCAAGCATCAGATCGATGCGCTGGCGGGCTGAAATCTGGTAGTGATATGCGCACTTCGGGCAGACGCTCAGGTTTTCTTCAAGAACCTTCTTCCAGAGGATCTCCCCGCAACCCTCGCACTTGAACCAGAGCCCCTCGGTTCGTACGACGCGCTCGGATGGCTGCTCGGGAAGCGGCTGTACCTTTGATTTCGGACGGCTGAACCAGGACATATTTTTGAAGCAAGGGAGCCGTTACCGGCTGATTTCGTACCTTTTATTGTACCCGTACTGTTAAAAACGGGAGATTTCGGATTGGGCCAGGGGCCGCCAGCGGCTCTTCAAGCCGTTTCCGCCGCTCTCTTCGGCTATTTCCGCTTCCAGCGCACGCCATCCCGTGTGTCTTCGAGGATGATCCCCTCCGCCGCCAATTGGTCGCGGATTTCATCCGAACGCGCGAACTGCCGCGCCGCCCGCGCCCGCTGCCGCTCGGCGATCAGGGCATCCACGGCGTCGTCGCTGAGCGAGTGTTCGCGCGACGTGGGTTTGAGGACATCGAAAATATCGTCGAACAAGGCGAGCAGCGCTTTGGCGTCGGCCACGTTGGCTTCGGCGAACTGTCCGCTATCCATCGCCGCGTTCGTATCGCGGATGAATTCGAAAACGGCGCCCAGCGCCCCGGCGGTGTTGAGGTCTTCGTCCATGGCGGCCTCGAATTCGGCGCGCGCCCGGGCCGTGCGCGCTTCCACCTCCGGACACCGACCTTCCTTGAATTTGCCCGTGTTCAAACGCAACTCAAAATTCCGGAGCCGTTCGATGGCCGTTCGTGCCGCGTCGAGATCCGCGAAGGTGAAATTCAGCTTGTTGCGGTAAGGGACCGCGGCCAGCCGATAGCGGATCGCCTCCGGCGAATAGCCGCGATCCAGCACGTCTCGCAGAGTGTAGAAATTGCCGAGGGATTTCGACATTTTCTGCCCTTCAACGATCAGGTGCTCGGAGTGGAGCCAGTAGCGCACGAATTGCTTGTGCGAAATACACTCGGCCTGGGCGATCTCGTTCTCGTGGTGGGGGAAGGTGAGGTCAATACCCCCGGTGTGGATGTCGAGAGTGTCGCCGAGGTACTTGTTCGCCATCGTCGAGCACTCGATATGCCAGCCTGGCCGTCCGGGGCCCAGGGGTGTATCCCAGCCTGGCTCTCCGTCGCGCTGTGCTTTCCAGAGCACAAAATCCCGGGCGTCGTCCTTCTCGTACTCATCGACATCGACGCGCGCGCCCGCCTGCATCCCTTCGAAATGGAGATGCGAGAGGCGTCCGTATTGCGGGAAGGTGGCGATGCGGAAGTAGATGGAGCCTTCGCTCATGTAGGTATGGCCTTCGGCCGTGAGCTTCTGGATAGCCGTCACCATGTCATCGATGTGGTCCGTGGCGCGCGCTATCCGTTCCGGTTTTTGAAGGCGCAGCGTGGCCGCGTCCTCGAGGAAGCCTTCTTCGTACTTCGCGGTGTATTCGTGCAGGGTTTTGTGCTCGGCCACGGCGCCGCGGATAATCTTGTCGTCCACGTCGGTGATGTTCATGACGTGGTTCAGCTTGTAGCCCCGGTAGGTCAGCCATCGGCGCAGAATATCTTGAAAAGTGAACGCGCGGAAGTTGCCGATGTGTACGTAGTTGTAGACCGTGGGCCCGCAAGTGTACATGCGGACGGTCGGGGGATCGAGAGGGGTAAACTCCTCCAATTGCTGGCTGGCGGTGTTGTAAAGTCGAAGGGCCATTATGGGATGTGGTTGCCGGATCGGGAAACGATTTCCTACTCAGGATAGCAACCGGCGTCCAGGCTGGCGCGCTCGCCGCGCGGCGAGCGTGTTTTAACTCCCGTTACGCCCCTAGAGCTTGATCAGCGCCGTCACCAGATCGTCGTCGAGCTGCCTCTTGAGCTTGAAGCCCAATTTTTCGCAGATGCGTTGCATGGCAAAGTTTTCCGCCAGAATCTCGGCCGCGACGTACTCGAGATTCTCATCCCTGGCGATGCGGATGAGCCGGGTTAGCAGCTCCGTGCCCAGGCCCATGCCGTGGGCCGAGTCCGTGACCAGAACGGCGAACTCCGCGCCGTTATTTTCACGGGCTTTCCGGAGCCGCCCCACGCCCAGAATCTCCGCCTCGTCGTTGGCGGTGCGGTGCTCGGCCACGAGTGCCATCTCCCGGTCGTAATCGATGAAGCAGATCCGCTGCAATCGTTCGTGAGCGATCCGCTGGTCGAGCTTGAGCGTTTGCAGGTAACGGAGATAGACCGTCCGCTCGCTGAGGGTCTGGTGCATCTTCACCATCAGGGGCTCGTCTTCCGGACGGATAGGTCTCAGCAGCAGATCCATGCCGGTCCGGGATTGCCATTTCTCCACGTAATGAGCGGGATAGGGGCGGATGGAGAGGTTCGGCAGGTCGGCGTCGGCCACCTTTGCCGGGTGCAGTACGACGCGGGCGTCGAGGGCCACCATTTGCGATTCGCTCACCAGCAGCGGGTTGATGTCGATTTCCCGAATGCGGCGCAAATCGGAGACCAGGCGGCTGAAGCGTACCAGCAGTTGTTCGAGCGCATCGAAATCGACGCTCTTTCGGCCGCGCACGCCCTTGAGCGCGTCGTAAATCCGGGTCTGCTCCATCATGCGCCGGGCGAGTGTGCTGGTGAGCGGGGGCAGCGCCAGGCTTCGGTCCTTGTAGACCTCAACGAGCGTTCCCCCCGAACCGAACAGCAGAACGGGTCCGAACTGCGGATCCAGGCTCGATCCGATAATCAGTTCATACCCATTCGACCTCACCATCGGCTGGACGGTCACTCCCTGGAAATGTTCCGCGCCGGCCGTCTTGGAAACTCCTTCATGAATCTCTTCGAATGCCCGCCTCACCGCGGCGTCGTCCTGCAGGTTCAATTTCACGCCGCCCACATCGCTTTTGTGGGTAATAGTTTCCGAATACAGCTTGAGCACCACGGGGTAGCCCATCTCGCGGGCGCTCGCGGCGGCGTCGGCGGCGCTGGCCGCCACCACGGTTTTCACCACTGGCAGCCCGTAGGCGCTGAGCAGTTCCTTTGATTCGAATTCGGTGAGAATCTCCCGCCCGTCGTCGAGAGCTTTCCGAAGAATCGCTTCGGCCTTTTCGCGCCGGTCGCTCTCGTGAGCCTGGATTTCCTCGCTCTGCGGGGTTTCATAAAGCCCCCGGAGGTTATACGCGTAGCGGTACATGTAGACAAACTGGCGCGCCGCGGTATCGGGGTAGGGGAAGGTGGGAATGCCCGCGGAATTGAGGATGGAAACGCCGCTTGCCACGTCGCTGCCGCCCATCCAGCTTGCGAGAACGGGCTTGCCGTTCACTTTGGCGTAGTTCTTCATCAGCTCCGCGGTGCCTGTGGAATCGGTCATGGCCTGCGGCGTGAGAATCACCAGAAAGGCGTCCGTGTTCGGATCCTTGGATACGATTTCGAGCGTCTTGGCGTAGCGGTCGGCCTTGGCGTCGCCGAGAATGTCCACGGGATTGCCGTGGCTCCATGCCGGCGGCAGAATCCCGTTCAGTGCCTCCTTGGTTTCTGGCGCGAGTTCCGCCAGTTCCGCGTTGTTCGTGGCGAGAGCGTCGGTGGCGAGTACGGCCGGGCCGCCCGCGTTCGTCACGATGGTCATGCGCGGGCCGCGCGGACGCGGCTGTTTGGCCAGCACCTCGGCCATGTAGAACAGGTCCGAGATGTTGTTCACGCGCAGCACGCCCACGCGCCGGAACGCCGCGTGCAGCACCTCGTCACTGCCGGTCAGTGAGCCCGTGTGCGAAGCCGCCGCTCTCGCCGCTTCCTCGCTGCGGCCGGGCTTGATCACGATGATCGGCTTGGTGAGCGCCACCTCGCGGGCGGCGGAAAGAAAGTGCCGCGCGTCGCCGATCGATTCCATGTAAAGGAGGATTGCCCTGGTCTTCGGATCGTTGCCGAGGTAATCGATCAGGTCGCCCCATCCGACATCGCTCATGGAACCGATGGAGATGAAGGCGCTGAACCCGACTTTTTCCGTGATGCTCCAATCGAGTACGGCGGTGCAGAGGGCGCCGCTTTGGCTGATGAACCCCACGTTTCCCGGCAGCGCCATGCCGTTTCCGAAAGTGGCGTTAAGACCGGTGCTGGGCCTCATCAGCCCCAGACAATTCGGCCCGATGATGCGCATGCTGCCGCGGCGCGCCTCTTCCACCAGTTTGTGTTCGAGCGCCGCGCCCTCCGGCCCGGTCTCCTTGAAGCCCGCCGAGATGACGATGGCGTTCTTGATGCCCGCGTCCACGCACTCGCGGATGATACCCGGAACGGTCGGCGCGGGCGTTGTAATCACGGCCAGTTCCACGTCTCCAGGCACGGCAGACACGCTGGGGTAGGCTTTGATCCCCAGCACGCTCTCCCGCTTCGGATTCACGGGGAAAACCGTCCCGCCGAAGGGGTTGCGGATCAGGTTCCAGAACACCGTGCGTCCCACGCTTCCAGGGGATTCGGTCGCGCCGATCAGGGCCACGCTGCGCGGAGAAAAGAACGATTCGAGCGGGTGGCGGCCGCCCCCCAGAATCGCGGTTGCCGGGTCTGTTCCTGGGATCTTGAGCACCATCGCAATACCTCCGCCAGTGTTGCGGCGAGGGGTGGTTGCCGGGCGCCGCCGGAACCGGTATCGCCGCACCCCTTCACCCTATCATTGAGCGAAGGGCACGCGGGGAAGTATTTCGGATAGGATAAGCTGAATTTCGGGAAACCGGCGGTAATCTCAGGTTCTCCCTCTCGCCCGCGCCACCGCATCCCGCCAGCCCTCGAAGCGGCGGTCGCGTTCCGTGGCGGCAAGCCTCGGTTCGAAGACGCGCTCGGCCTTCCAGAAGCTGGCGATTTCCTCGGGAGATTTCCAATAGCCCACCGCGAGACCCGCCAGATAGGCGGCGCCGAGCGCCGTGGTCTCGGTATCGGCCGGCCGGACGATCTTGCATCCCAGGATGTCCGCCTGGAACTGCATCAGAAAATCGTTTCGCGCCGCGCCGCCGTCCACGCGCATTTCGGTGATCGGCGTGCCGGAATCCGCCTGCTGGGCCTCCACCAGTTCGCGGCTCTGGAAAGCGATGGCTTCGAGTGTCGCCCGCACGATGTGGGCCGCCGTGGCCCCCCTGGTCAATCCGCTGATGACGCCTCGCGCTTCGGGGTCCCAATAGGGCGCTCCCAGCCCGACAAAGGCGGGGACGAAGTATACCTCCGCGGAATCCGGAACGCTTTCGGCGATCGCCTGGGACGATGGGGCGTCCGGAATAATCTTCAGGGAATCGCGAAGCCATTGAATGGCCGCTCCCGCGATGAAGACGCTGCCTTCCATCGCGAACTGGCCCGCTCCGGTGAGTGAAGCCGCGCGCGTCGTGAGCAGGCGGTTCTTCGAATGGACGAGTTTGTCCCCGGTGTGCAGCAGGCAGAAGCAGCCCGTGCCGTAGGTGTTTTTCACCATGCCGGCATGGAAGCAGGCTTGCCCGGCCAGCGCGGCCTGTTGGTCGCCGGCGATGCCCGCGATCGGAATCTCGGCGTCCAGAATATCTCCATCCGTGACGCCGACAACTTCGGAAGACTTTGCAATCCGGGGCAGCATGGCGCGGGGCACGTCGAGGGTGCGCAGCAGGTCGTCGTCCCATTCTCCGGTGGCGAGGTTCATCAGCATCGTTCGCGAAGCGTTGGTTTCGTCCGTGACGTGTACCTTGCCGCGCGTGAGTTTGGCGATGAGCCACGTGTCGATGTTCCCGAACAGGAGTTCGCCGTCTTCGGCGCGGCGGCGCGCGTCGGGGATGGAATCCAATAGCCAGCGCAGCTTGGTCCCGGAGAAATAGGGGTCAATCACCAGGCCGGTGCGCTCCTCTATCCAGGCGCGGTCCGGACCGGCGTTCATTTGGGCGCACAGGTCGCTGGTCCGGCGGCACTGCCATACAATGGCGGGAGAGACCGGCTCGCCCGTCTTGCGATCCCACACAACGAGCGTTTCACGCTGGTTGGTGATGCCGAGCGCGGCCATGTCGCCCGCCGCGGCGTTCGCCTCCGCGAGCGCCTCTCGAACGGCGCGCAACTGGGCTTGCCAGATCTCTTCGGCGTCCTGCTCCACCCAGCCCGGCCGGGGGAAGCGGGAAGGAAATTCGCGGGCCGCCATCGCGCGCCGCGCCCCCTCCGCGTCGTAAATTGCCGCGCGGGCGCTGCTCGTGCCTTCATCCAATGCCAGAATCCGCTTCACCGGTATCTCGCCGCTCCCTTCCGGACGCCGCGTTGCGCGCGGCTACCCCTGCCGATTCTATGACACCCCAGGCCCCGAACGCGCGCGGTATCCCCTTGCGCGATGCGCCTGGGTGCGATGGACCCGGTACCGCCCGTTTGATCCGCCGGGAGCGCCCGCTACGCTGTCCATTAGTGGAGTGAAGAGAAAGCGCCCCGCGGCTGGCTCCCGAGGGAATGATGCCCAACACCTACGACACCACGCCTTATCCCACCGGGGCGCAATCCCGTCTGCATATTGAGCATTTGCAACTGTGCGCCGCGCTTAACGGATTTTCACCCGCTCCCGCGCGGGAGGCAAGGGTGCTTGAAATCGGCTGTGGCACCGGTTTCAACCTGGGTCCGATGGCCGCGGATTTTCCCGAGGCGCGATTCGTCGGCATTGATTCCGCGGCGACGGCGATCGCCAGGGGCAGGGAAGCGATGGAGACGCTGGGCCTTCGCAATATCGAACTTCTCGCCGCGGATCTGCGGGATGTGGCGGAGGCCGGCGCGGTCGCCGGGCTCGAACAGTTCGATTATGTGATCGCTCACGGTGTCTACTCATGGGTTCCGGAGGACGTGCGCGAGGCGCTATGGGCGCTCATGCGGCGGGTGCTCGCGCCGGCCGGGGTGTTTCATCTGAGCTACTCGGCCCTGCCGGGGTGGCACGCCGTGCGCGCCGTTCGGGATTTTGCCGGCTTTCTCGCTGGAGATCGCACCCGCCCGTTCGAGGCGCTGGACGCTACCTGGGACGCTCTCGGCGTCTTTGCGGAACACGCGGAAACAGAACATCCGTTCGCGGCCGAAGCATTTCGAATCCGCAAGCGGACAAAGGGCGTGTTATTGCACGACGAACTGAGCGCCGAATGTGAACCGTTCTACCTGACGGACGTCGTTCACCGAGCCGGGCGTGAAGGGTTTCGCTATGCGGGGGAGGCGGGCCGGCCCACGCCGGCCGATCTGCGAAGGTACGCCGATGTCGCGCGAAAAGTGCTGGAATTGAGCGGCGGCGATTCGCTGCTGTGCTTGCAGTTGCTCGACTTCGCGGCCATGCGGCGCTTCCACGATACGCTTTTTGTGCGGACGGAGCACGAGCCCGTGAAGCGCAGCGTCGAGAGCCTGCTGCTCGATTGCTGGGCGAGATCGGACATTCGGTTTGTCGAAGTGGATTCTTCGGGCGGCCGCGCCTACGAACATTCGGGCGGCGTGCGCCTGGTGAGCGCGCACCCCATGCTCTGCGCGCTCGCGGACGCGCTCGAGGCGGCGTCGCCTGGTTCCGTACTGTTGCGTGAGTTTCTCTCGGAGTGGACGCGGAATAGCGGGGCGTCCGGCGCTGAAATCGAGGGGCAGTTGGCTCACTTGGCGTTGAAGCTGATCGAGGCGGCGGCAATCCAGATCCATCCGCGAGAAATTCCGGTTGCGCGAACAGTCGGCGCCTATCCGCGCGTCTCCGCGTTCGCGCGCATGCAGATGGCCAGGGAGCGGAGCGCTCCCAACCTCTATCACGCGTCGATGTCGGTTGACGAACCGTGGGGGCGCGCGCTTCTTACGCTGCTCGACGGCACCCGGAATCACGAAGATCTGGCGCGGGCGCTGACGGATCTCACCTGGCGCGAAATCGCGGGAGAAATGGACGGAACTCCGAAATATGGCCTAGCCGAGGGGAGTGTGTTTCGGGACCGGCCTGAATTAGCCGCCTCGCCGGAGACGCTTCAGGCCTACTATCGGGAGTCCCTGGGAGAGGTGCTCGAAGAATTATGCGGAAAAGCCTACCTGCTCCCGGCCGGCGAGCCCGCCTGACAATTCATTAACGCGGTGAGCCGTTTGTCCTAGTGGTACCGGTGTGCCGGTACACCGCCGCGGCCTTTGCTCTATCCCCGCCGCTTGCGCACCCGCAAATTTTACATTTTTTCGAGAAATTCCGTGCCGCTTTCTAATTTCGTCTCAACATTCTGGTGATAATCTGTTTACGTTTGTTGCTACGAGAGATGACGTATTGCTTTGGTTGCGCGATAGAGCTAATCGCGCGGGGGCATACGCCGATATGCAAGAGTGGTTACACTGCCTTTCATTTGAATGAGAGGCTGTCGGGGCAGTCATGAAGTACGAGTGTTGCCGCAACGAGGCTAGAATTCAGAATTTGGCAACCGGACTGCTTGCTCCGGGAAACAGCGGAGCCGCCGTGCGGCGATTGACCGAAATCCTCGAAATGTGCCGGGGGTGCGGGTGCGAGGATTGCGCGGGGATCACGGAATTACTGATCCAGGCTACGGTGCTGACGGCGATGGATCAATGTGATGAGAATGCGCTTCAGCCGGGGCTGCTCGACGGCTTGCTGCCCGGCGCGCCGCTGGCCAAGGAAGGATAAGGCGGATACGCGCAATCTTCCGGATGCCGCGGCGGGACGCGTTTGAAGACGAGCCATGCGCCGCTTCAGGGAATGATCGCGATGGCGTCAAGGGAGAATGTGGCGTCCAGCGCGGGCAGGCCCTCGACGGCCGCTCGCAGGATGGCTGGGTCGTGCTTTGGGTTGAAATAACGTCGGCCTCGAGATTCGGCGTGTTGTCCGACTTCCAGATTTTCAGCCAGGATGTTGAGTTGAAGTGTATCCGCAAGGCTGCTGCCGGCGGTCTTCAGCGTGGATTGCAGCCGTTCAAAGGCCAGGTCCAGATCGGCGTCCGTGGCGCGGAAACCAAGCTGCGCGGAAGTGAGCACTAGACCGCGCGCGTTGGTTTTGGTGAGCGTGGTGACAGGGGCGGCGTGCTCTTCCAGCGTTGTGACTCGCGCTTCAAGGGGCTCCGGAGGCGTCGCGGAGAGCCGAACCGTCAGATTGCACGCGGCATACGAATCGGGGCTCGAACGCAGGCCCTGCAACACCCGGATTTGAGATTTTGGGAAGTGCTCCCGGACGGTTTGTTCAAGCGCGGGCATATTTTCCGTCAGGCTGACGAAGCACCGGGTCATGAGCGCGTCATCCGGCCGTGATCCCTCCGCGGCGAGGCGTTGCGCGAGGATATCCAGCGACTTCCGGACTTCCCCGGAGACATCGAAATGAAATTCCGGGGCGGCGGCGCGAGTCCCCGCCAGAAACATGAGGCCGTGCGGGTTCACCGGTTTGCTCTCTTCAATTTCGACATCGAACGCCACCCGCGCGGCCCGGTCCGGCAGAGATCCGACACGAACGACGGTGATTGCTGGAATCGGGATGCGCCATTTTGCCAGTAATTCGCGAATACCCGAGGAAACGCGCCGCGTATCCCCGGCGCCCCCGACCCAGGCGGTGATGCGCAGCAGCTTACGCTTGCGGAGTTGGGCGCGCAGCTTTTTCATGGATTCTTCCACTTGATGCGAGAGCAAGCCGCTTCGTTCGAGGGGCAGGAGCAGATAGGCCAGCCTGGAGGTTTCCGCCTTGATGGCATCCGGCGCTTCGGGCGCCAGTTCGAGTGTCTGGGGCTTCTCCTCCGCCAGAGGTTTCTGTCCGCGGACGCCGGGCACGGCGAGCCACGCCAGGAGAGTGCAAAAGAGCAGGAGCTGCACACAATGGGCTAGAGGACTCGGCATCTCGACCAGCGAAAGAGCGTGAAGTGCTCCCGATTGTATCAAAGGGTCCCGAAAGCCCCATGAGGTCCGTTTTGGGCAGATGAGAAAAAGTAGAGACCGGGTGTCCCACTTGCACATGTCTCTGAGATTGGCGAAGCCGCCTTCTCCCCGTGCGCCACCGGCGATGAACCTGACCGGAATCGGCCAGGCGGCTGGGGTGGTGCGGAAATCTCAGTCTCTCGCGTAGATGCCAAGCCAGAGCGCTTTGCCGCCAGGCACGGGACGCGTCTCTTGCTCCAGCAGGCGGAAGCCCTTTGACTTCAGAAGTTGGGAGAAACCGTCCGGGTCGATTAATGCGAAATCCTCCTTCAGCGCCTGCATCGATGGATATGCCGTGGGAGCGACATCCGGTTCCGTCGCGCTGGGCAGTTGCAGAACGACGGACAGCTTCCCCCCAGGCGTCACAAGCGAGAGAGCGTTCTCCAATGCGTTCCCGGTGCCCGCGTGCTCAAAGACAAGCGCGGCATGCACCATCTCCACGGGCGGCAAGCCGAGGCCACTTTTTGTGAGGTCGAAGCGGATGAGTTCCAGGCCCGGCAGATCTTCGAAGCGTCGCTGGACCTCCTCGAGATACTGCTGATTGAAGTCGATTCCAATAACTCTCTTGGTGATGGAGCGGTTGATGTGCTCCAGACCGTTTCCTCCGGCAACCCCGAGCACGGTGACACTTCTAGGATTCAGGCGGCCAAGCGCGCACTGAAAAAGCTCCGCCAGGGCGGCCAACTGCCCCGCGCCAGCGGCCCCCATATGCCCTTCATAGTCCGCGAGCGGGATATTGAACCAGGGGTTTGACACCCTTTCAGAATAAAATGAGGGCGGCGTCTCGGTTTCTTTCTCCTTGGTCTTTGTGGAGACGCTTTGCTGCTTACCTCGAACGCTTGTCGCGGGCCGCCGGTCCGATTGGGCCGGGAACGGCTGCGGAAGACCTTGTTTGAACTCGCATGCCCGCCCAAATGCTCGCGGTGGTGTGAGGGTTGCGTGGCCGTCTCGACGTTATACTGGCAGTATCTGGGAAATTTCCACGGGTCCGTTCCATGAACAAGTTCTATATTGAAACCTTCGGCTGTCAGATGAATGTGCATGATTCCGAAAAAGTCATCGGTACCATGCTTTCGAAAGGCTACACCCAGGTTGCAACGCCGGACGACGCCGATTTTGTGCTGTACAACACCTGCAGTATTCGCGACAAGGCTGAACAGAAGGTCTATCACCGTCTGGATACGTTCAAGAATGGGTCCGGCAAGAACAAGCGTTTCGCCGTTCTCGGCTGCGTGGCGCAGCAGGAGGGCGAGGCGATCTTTGAGAAGGCGCCCCACGTAAACCTGGTGGTGGGCTCGGCAAGCTACAACAAGCTGCCGGAGTACCTGGTGCAGATTGAGAACGGAGCGCGGCGGGTCACCGGGTTGAGTCTGGATACGAACGATACGTTCGAAACCCCGCTCACGCGCCGCGATAACCCGCACAAGGCCTACATCACCATCATTGAGGGCTGCAATAAGAATTGCACCTATTGCGTGGTGCCGTTCACCCGAGGGCGCGAGCGCAGCCGCGCCGCGGAGAGCGTGATGGAAGAGGCCCGGCAGTTGATCAATTTGGGCTACTCCGAGATCATGCTTCTCGGCCAGAACGTAAACAGCTACGAAGATCCCTCGGATAAGGGCTGGCGCTTCGCGGAACTGCTCGCCCGGCTCGCGGAAATTCCCGGTCTGCGCCGTTTGCGGTTCACCACCTCCCACCCCAGGGATTTCAACCGTGAAATCGTGGACGCGATCACGGCCAATCCGGTCATCTGCAACTACGTGCATTTGCCCGTGCAAAGCGGATCCACCAGGATCCTCGAGCGAATGGATCGCCAGTATACGCGTGAGCGTTATATGGAGTGCATCTCCTGGCTGAAGGCGTCCCCGCGAAGGATTGCGCTCAGTTCGGATATCATCGTGGGCTTCCCCGGAGAAACGGATGAGGATTTCGAGCAGACCATGAATCTGCTCGATGAAGTCCAATACTCTTCCCTGTTCAGCTTCAAATATTCGCCCCGTCCCAACACTCGCGCGCTTGAGTTCGTGGATCACGTTCCCGAGGAAGTGAAGCGGCAGCGGCTGCTCCGGCTGCAGGAGCATCAGCGCCAGATCCAAATTGGCTTGAACGAAAAATATATGGGGCGAATCGAGGAAGTGTTCGTGGAGGGGTTCAATACCCATACCGGCCAATGGATCGGCAAGACCTCTCAGTTCCGCACGCTGAACTTCACCGTTCCCGCGAGTGAGGTTCCGGCTTCCGGA